>RGYP01000037.1 GCA_010031985.1 Gammaproteobacteria bacterium | reverse complement strand
CACGCAGTTTCGAGCCGAACCAAAAAGCGGGATAGCCTCGGCTATCCCGCTTTTTGGTTCGGCTCGAAACTGCGTGATTAGAAGGTGACGCGCAGACGAGTGTAGAAGAACGTGCCGTTCATGCCGAACGGACCACCCGAGCGCGGGTAGATTTGCCCGTCGATCAGGCTGTTCGTCAGGGCGTAGATCGGGGTCGATGCCGACGGCGCGATCTTGTCCGGATACTCGTCGAACAGGTTGTTGGCACCCACCGTGAGCGTGTACTGCTCGGCGAAGGTGTAGCTCACATCGAGGTCCGCCAGAATCTTGGCGTCGAATCTTTGACCCGAAGGGAAGGACACGAGATCCGACCACGAGCCAAAGTAATTGGCGCGAGCGTTCACCGTCCAATCACCCTTGCGCCAGTTACCCGAAGCTACGACACGATCCTTCGGCGCCAGGTTGGCGATCTGCGATTTGCGCGCGACGGTGATCACGGCCGGGTTGAAATCCGTCACCT
The DNA here is from genome assembly GCA_010031985.1 of Gammaproteobacteria bacterium. Lineage (GTDB taxonomy): Bacteria > Pseudomonadota > Gammaproteobacteria > Steroidobacterales > Steroidobacteraceae > UBA964. Next base: position 10,067 of record RGYP01000037.1, on the reverse strand, counting down.
TGTTGCGGTTGTAGTTGTACGCCAGCGACAGCGACAGGTTTCCGCCCATCAGATCGGTCTTGTAGGTCGTGATCGCATCGATACCCTTGGTACGAACATCGAAGCCGTTGGTGAAGTAGTTCACGACGCCGCCAAGGCCGACCGTCGCGAGTGCCGGCAGGCTGGTGAGATTCGCCGCGGTGACGTTGAAGCTCTGCGAGATACCGATGCGGTCGGTGACCTCGATCGAGTAGCCGTCGACCGTCACCGTCAAATTGTCGAGGGGCTTGTAGACGACGCCGACACCGAGGTTGAACGACTCTTCCGGGTTCAGCGAGGTGGCGCCGTAGAACTTCGCGATGTCGCTCGTGACCGGGTAGGTACCGGTCTGGACCGCGTTGCCGCCCTGGAAGTTGGTCGTCACGATCTGGGTATTATTTTGACCGGGCGAGGGGGCATGGAACCCGGTGCCCACGGTAGCGCGGAGCGAGACCGTGTCCGTCGCCTTGTAGAGCGCGTTGAGTTTGCCGACCACGGTCGAGCCAAAGGTCGAGTAGTCCTCGAACCGCACCGCTGCGCCGAAGCTGAGCTTCTCGGTCACGTCGGCTTCTGCGCCACCGTAGATCCCGTAGTTGTTTTGCGAGCGCGTGCCGGCAAAGTTCGGGCTGACGCCGCCGTAACCGCTGGCCGCGGGGCTTTGCGTGACGACGTTCGCCGCTGCGTACACGCCCGGCGACACCAGGTTGTAGAGCTGCTGGCGGGCATAGGGGCCGGCACCGTAGGACTGCAGGTCACCCACGGTCTTTTCGTACTCTTCCTTGCGGTATTCGGCGCCGAAAGACAGCGTCACGGGGCTCGCAAAACCGGCATCCACCGGGTAGGTGAAGTCGGCGTTGAGCACCTGTTCATTCTGAGTGAGCTTGCCGAAGTTGAAGCTCGTCTGCGTTTGCGGACCGAACGACGGGCTGAGCGACTGGTTCATGCCGAGGGTCAAAGAATTTTTGGCGAGATTGGCCGACACGTCGTAAGTGAGCCCGCTTGCGAGTTCGCCCTTTACGCCACCCGAGACGAACGCTTGATCGACTTTGCCCAGAAAACGCGGGGTGAATCCGCCCGGGTAAAGGCTGGTGAAGCTGTACGTGTTCGCATCGTTGACGAAACCGCCCGCCGGGCAGGTGGCATTGCCTGCGGGGCAAGGCGTCAGGTAGATCGTGTTGTACGCGCTGTTGCGCGAATTGGTGAGGCTGACCGGAGTGCCCGAACCATTGTTCGCCTGCAGTCCCGTGACCGTGATCGGCGGCCGATAGTTGAAGCTTTGGTCGGCTTCGCTGTTGGCGAAGTTGGCCGTGAGATAGACACGGCTCTGGTCGCTGACGTCGTACGCCGCGTTGATGAAGGTCTTCCAGCCGTTCGAGGGCGATGAACCCCAGATCTGCGCCGGACCGTCTGGCGCGTTCGGAATGCGGTTGGCGAGCGTCGGGTTGAGGCGCGCGATTTCCGCGGCAGCCGGACGCGTCGCGCCGCGGCTCGTGCCCTCGCCATCGAACCATTCGCCGGCGATCATGATGAAGCCACGACCGTTCAGGTCGGCACCCCACTTCGCGGCGATCTGCTTGGTCGTGCCGTCGCCTTCACCCGTCTGGCCGTAGATGGCCTGACCTTCAAAGCCGTCGTCCTGTCGGATCTGATAGTTGAGGACGCCGCCGATGGCGTCGGAACCGTATTGCGCGGTCGCGCCGTCGCGCAGGATCTGGAGGTTGTCGATGGCGATGGCCGGGATATTGCCGATGTCCGCCGACTGCGCACCGAAGGACAGCGCGGAATCGGCGCCTACGAAAACCTGCACCAAGGCCGAGCGGTTATAGCGCTTGCCGTTGATCATGACGAGCACTTGGTCGGAGCCCAAACCGCGCAGCGAGGGCGCGCGCACGAAGGTCGAGGCGTCGGCGATCGTCGCCTGCGACACGTAGAACGAGGGCACCACGTTCCGGATTGCTTCGAGGAGGTTGATGGCGGGTTGTTCCGCGAGGTCGGTACCGCCGATGACGTCGATGGGCGATGCCGAGTCGGTCACCGAGCGATCGGTACGTCGGGTACCGATGATGACTACCGGCGTATCGTCCGACTCTTCGGTGGCGCCTTGCGCCGTCGGCGAGGCTGCTTGTTGGGAGAAAGCAACAGACGAAGCGAGCGCCGTAACGGCAAAAGCAGCGAGGGCGCTGGCCGGTGCCGATAGGCTTTTACGCAAAAAAATAGCCACGGAAAACCTCCAAATGTTTGAGCCGCGAGTGTTTGGTGCAGGCGTTTGACGCGATCCTTCGTCGGTACGCCGCAGATTTGCAACACTACAATAACCGAGCCCGCACGATTGTGGTCAAATTTTTTGCAGGGGCCGATTTCATTGCGTTCTGATCCCCTCTCCGTCATCGAGGTCGCGCCCGAGGTCGTGCTGCTGCACGGCTTCGCGGCGCCGACCGATGCACTGGATGCGGCGGTCGAGGTGGTCTCGGCCGCCGCACCGTTTCGGCAGCTCAAAACCCCGGGCGGTCGCCCGATGTCGGCCTTCATGACGAGTTGCGGTGCCTGTGGTTGGTACAGCGACGCGCGGGGGTATCGCTACGAACCGGCAGATCCTTCGACCGGCAAGCCCTGGCCCGCCATCCCGGCCGTGTTCGCCGCGTTGGCGCGCGCTGCGGCCGACGCGGCGGGCTTCGGTGTTTTCGAGCCCGACACCTGTCTCATCAATCGCTATGTGCCGAGCGCGCAGATGGGCGCGCATCGCGATGCCGACGAACGCGACTTCTCGCAGCCCATCGTTTCGGTGACGCTCGGTACCGCGGCCACGTTTCTTTGGTATGGACTCGAGCGCCGCGGATCGCCGCTGCGCATCCGCTTGTTTCCGGGGGACGTGTTGGTGTGGGGCGGTGCGGCCCGCAAGGGCTACCACGCCGTCCAGAAACCCGAGGGCGGAACGCGCTACAACCTGACGTTTCGGAAGGCGCTGTAGCCTCAGACCAGCACGCGCTCGATGCCGCCGTCGTTGGCGGCGACCACGTAGTCGCGCATCCAGTGCTCGCCGAGCACGTGCTTGGCGATCTCGACGACGATGTAGTCGGCATCGAGCGCGCTTTCGTCCTCGAAGCGTTTAAGTCCCTGCAGGCATGAGGGGCAAGAGGTCAGAACTTTGACCTCGCCCCGGAAGCCGTCGGCGCGCGCCGCGCGTGCACCTTTCTGCATTTCTTCGGCCTTGCGGTACCGTACCTGCGTCGAGACGTCGGGTCGCGATATGGCGAACGTGCCGGATTCGCCGCAGCAGCGATCGTTCTTGACGATCTTGCCGTTGGCCTCCGCATTCATGAGTTGGTTCACGACCTTGAGCGGTTCATGGCTCTTCATGGGCGAGTGGCAGGGATCGTGGTAGAGGTAGCGCACGCCGGTCACGCCCTCGAGCCGTACGCCTTTCTCCATCAAATATTCGTGGATGTCGACGATGCGGCAGCCCGGGAAGATCTTGTCGAATTCGTAGCCCTGCAGCTGGTCGTAGCAGGTGCCGCAGCTGACCACCACGGTTTTGATGTCGAGGTAGTTGAGCGTGTTGGCGACGCGGTGGAAGAGCACGCGGTTGTCGGTGATCATCTTTTCGGCCTTCTCGAAGTCGCCCGAGCCGCGTTGCGGATAACCGCAACAAAGATATCCGGGTGGCAACACGGTCTGCACGCCGACGTGCCACAGCATGGCCTGTGTGGCGAGACCGACTTGCGAGAACAAGCGCTCCGAGCCGCAGCCCGGGAAGTAAAACACCGCCTCCGCATCGCTGCTTCCGGAGCGCGGGTTGCGGATCACCGGCACGTAGTTGCGATCCTCGATGTCGAGCAAGGCGCGGGCGGTTTTCTTCGGAACGCCCGCGGGCATGCGGCGGTTGACGAAGTGCACGACCTGTTCGCGCACCGGCGGCTTGCCGGTGGTGGCGGGCGGCGCCTGCACTTGCGGCTTCGCGAGAGCCTTGAGCACCTGATGGCCGAGACGCTGCGCCTTGAAGCCCCACTCGATCATGCCCTTGCGCACGAGCTTGATGGTCTCGGGGTTGGTGGCATTCAGGAACAGCATGGAGGCCGCGGTGCCGGCATTGAAGCGCTTCTTGCCCATGCGCCGCAGCAGATCGCGCATCGCCATCGACACCTCGCCGAAGTCGATGTCGACGGGACAGGGCGACTCGCACTTGTGGCAGACGGTGCAGTGGTCGGCGACGTCGCCAAATTCGTCCCAGTGTCGCAACGAAACGCCGCGTCGAGTCTGTTCCTCGTAGAGAAAGGCCTCGATCAGCAGCGAGGTGGCGAGGATCTTGTTGCGTGGGCTGTAGAGCAGGTTGGCTCGTGGCACGTGCGTTGCGCACACCGGCTTGCACTTGCCGCAGCGCAGGCAGTCCTTGATCGCACCGGAGATGGTACCGATGTCGGACTGCTGCATGATCAAAGATTCGTGACCGAGCAGATTGAAGCTCGGCGTGTAGGCACGGCCGAGATCACCACCCGGCAATAGCTTGCCCTTGTTGAAGCGACCGTCCGGATCGATGCGCGATTTGTAGGCTCGCAGATCCGCCGTTTCTTCGTCGGTGAGGAACTCGAGTTTGGTGATGCCGATACCGTGTTCGCCCGAGATCACGCCACCGAGGTCGCGCGCGATTTTCATGATGCGGGCGACGGCGGCATTCGCCTCCTGCAACATCAGGTAATCGTCGGAGTTCACCGGAATGTTGGTGTGCACGTTGCCATCGCCCGCATGCATGTGCAGCGCGACCCAGACGCGGCCTTTCAGCACCCGCTGGTGAATGGCATGAAACTCGGCGCGGATCGGCGCGTAGGCATCACCTGCAAAGATTTCGTTGAGCGGGTCGCGCAGCTCGCGTTTCCAGGACACGCGCAGCGAGCGATCTTGCAGCGCGGCGAACACGGTCTGTCCCGTGTCGCCCCAGCGCGCATCGAGATCTTCGAGCAAGCGCTTCCATTGACGCCGCACGGTGACTACGAGCTCACGAGCGCGCGCCGGGCGATCGCCGAGGATTTCGCTGCGCGACAGCGAGTCGAGTTCGGCATCACCGGTTTTTCCCGGACGCAACTCGCCGCGAAGGTGTTCCTCGATGGCGTCCGCCAGCCGCAGTTTGTTGGCGATCGAAAGCTCGATGTTGATGCGCTCGATGGCATCGGTGTAGTCGCCGAGACGCGGGATCGGAATCACCACGTCCTCGTTGATCTTGAAGGCGTTGGTGTGTTTGGCGATCGCCGCGGTCCGCGCTCTGTCGAGCCAGAATTTTTTGCGGGCGTCGGCGCCGACGGCGATGAAGCCTTCGCCGGCGCGACCGTTGGCGATGCGCACCACGTCGGAGGTGGCACGCGCGACGGCGGTTTCGTCGTCGCCGACGACATCGCCAATCAGCACCATTTTCGGCAGTTGCGCGCGCTTGCTCTTGGTGACGTAGCCCACGGCCTTCAGATAGCGCTCATCGAGATGCTCGAGGCCTGCAAGCTTCACGCCGTGCAGACGATCCGCGGTCGTCAGATGATCGATGATCTCGACGATCGAGGGAATGGCGTCGCGCGCTTGACCAAAGAATTCGAGGCAGACCGTGCGCACGTGCTTCGGCATGCGATGCACGACCCAGCGGGCTGCGGTGATGAGGCCGTCGCAGCCTTCTTTTTGCACGCCGGGCAGACCGCCGAGAAATTTGTCGGTGACGTCCTTGCCGAGCCCGGCCTCGAGCCAATTGCCCTCGGGGTCGACCATGCGCCACCAGGCAAGGTTGTCGACCGCCGTGCCCCAGAGCACGGCTTTCTTGCCGCCGGCGTTCATGGCGATGTTGCCGCCGATGCACGAGGCATCGATCGAGGTCGGATCGACCGCGAACACGAAACCCGCGCGCTCGGCGGCATCGGCCACGCGTTTGGTCACTACACCCGCTTCCGAAAAGACCGTGGGTACGGTGCGCTCGCGACCGGGTTCGCCGACGCCGGGCAAAGAAACGTGCTCGACTTCGGAGACGCGCTCGAGTTTTTCGGTGTTGATGACCGCCGACAACGGCGTGAGCGGAATCACGCCGCCCGTGTATCCGGTGCCGCCGCCGCGCGGAATGATACTGAGACCGAGTTCGATGCACGCGCGCACGAGGCCCGGGATTTCATCTTCGGCGTCCGGGCAGAGGACGACGAACGGATAGTCGACACGCCAGTCGGTGGCGTCTGTGACGTGCGAGACGCGCGCGAAGGCATCGAAGCGTATGGCATCGGCACGAGTATGTTTACCGAGCAGTCGACGCGCGCGATCGCGCAGTTTCGCGGTGCGCTTGAACGCGGCCGCGAACGAGTCGACGGCGTTCTGCGCCGCCTCGAGCAACAGTCCCACCTTGCGATCGCGTTCGGCATCGAGACCGGAGAGCCCCGGTGTTCGACGCTTGTCGATCTCGCCAAGCCGATGCTCGAGGGCTTCGATCAACAGGCGACGACGACGCGGGTTGTCGAGCAAATCGTCTTCGAGGTACGGATTGCGCTGCACGGCCCAGATGTCGCCGAGCACCTCGTAGAGCATCCGCGCCGAGCGACCGGTACGGCGTTCGCCGCGCAATTCGTCGAGCAGCGCCCAGCAGTCGGCCCCCAGCAGACGGATGACGATTTCGCGATCCGAGAAAGAGGTGTAGTTGTACGGAATCTCGCGGATGCGCGGCGCGGCGCTTTCCGGCGGGGCAAACAGCGGGAGTTCTGCGGCTACGGCGTTCATCGGGACTCCGACCATCCCTGTCGGGAGGGTCATTGTCCCATTGTTGGCCTATCATTTGCGACTTCCTGCAGAGTTTTGAGACTTGATGAACCGCGCAGCCGAACAGAACCCGCAAGCCGAGCAAATGGCCGACGAGTCGATGTTGCGTACCCTGCGGCATCAAATCGAAGCGATTTGGCCGCAGGAATCGAAGCTGCTGACTCGGTACGCTCTACCGCAGGGCGCGCGCATCCTCGATCTGGGTTGTGGCAGTGGCGAGGCAACATTGCGCGTGGCTGCAATGTTTCCCGGTGCGGGGGCGGTCGTGGGCGTCGATCTGATGCCCGAGCTGCTGAGCGCTGCGCGTGCGAAACCGCTGCCGGCCGCGCCGCCGGTGAGCTTCGAGCAAGGCGACGGTTTCGCGTTGCATTTCCCGGCGGGCCATTTCGATCTCGTGCTCTGCCGTCACGTGACGCAGATGGTGCCGCAGCCCGAGCGCATGCTGGCGGAGATTCGCCGGGTGCTGAAGCCGGGCGGATGGGCGCACGTGCTCAGCGAGGACTACGGCATGCTGCACTTTCCGGAGCACGAGGGCGTGGATCCCGATCGACTGTGGCATCAGGCGGTGGTGCCCTTCACCCGCGCCACCGGCACCGACGCGCGTATCGGTCGGCGCACGTTGCCGCTGCTGCGCGAACTCGGTTTCACGCACCTCGGCATTCAATACCTGACGCTCGACACCGAGCGCGTGCCGCGCGCCGAACTCGCCGGCATTTTCACGGCGTGGCGTGACGGTTATACGGAGGCGATGGCACGACATTCGGTCATGACCGCCCTCGAGATTCGCGCCGCCTTCGACGCCATCATCGCGACCGTCCAAGACCCGAGCGCCTATGGGGTGTGGCAGGTGCCCGTGATCGCGGGACGTCGCCCGTGAGGCTGGAACTCACCGCGCACCCCGCGGCCGCGACGGGGGGTCGTGTTGCCGTGGAGTTGATCGCCGCACAAAACGTGTTGCACCTCGTTTACGACATCGAGGTTTACGACATCGAGGTTCACGACATCGAGGCGGTCGATGCCATCGTCGTGCCGCCGCTGCGCGCCGCCTCGGCACAGCGTCACGATGAGCTTTGGCGTCATACTTGCTGCGAGCTGTTCGCAGGCTCTGCGGCCTGTGTGTCGAACTCTGCGGGCGGGCCTTATCGCGAGTTCAATTTTGCGCCCTCCGGTGATTGGGCTGCCTATGCCTTCGATTCTCCGCGCTGCGGCATGCGCCCGCTGACGCTCGAGACAGCCCCTTGCGTACGGGCGTCGGACACAGCTGCGGCGGCGCTGGTCCGCGAGGCGCCCGCGAATTCGCAGCGTCTTTCGCTCAAGGTGGAGCTGCCGCGATCGGCCGTGGACGGGTATCCGTTTCTTTGGCCGACAGTCGTGCTCGAAACCACGCGTGGCATCAGTTATTGGGCTTTGCGCCATCATGGAGCGCAGGCCGATTTTCATCGCACCGAGAATTTTTTGACCGCCGTCGGAGTCACATGATCAAGTTCGGCATCGATCGTTTGCTCGAAGATCCCGGTCTGCGTGCGCCGCTCATCGGTCGCCGGTTGGGGTTGCTCGCCCACCCAGCCTCGATGACGGCCGATTTTCGGCATAGTCTCGATGCGCTCGCGGCAACGCCCGGCTTGAAGGTGACCGCAGCGTTCGGTCCGCAGCATGGTCTGCGCGGCGACAAGCAGGACAACATGATCGAGTCGGCCGATTTCATTGATCCGGCGCTCGGCATTCCGGTCTTCAGTCTTTATGGCGAGGTGCGTCGACCGACCGACGCCATGCTCGCGCACTGCGACGTGGTGCTGATCGACCTGCAGGATCTCGGCTGTCGCATCTATACCTTCATCACCACGCTGCGCTACGTGCTCGAATCGGCGGCGCGACTTGGCAAGTCGGTATGGGTACTCGACCGACCGAATCCGGCCGGGCGCCCGATCGAGGGGCTCGCGCTGCGGCCAGGCTGGGAGAGTTTCGTGGGCGCCGGTGAAATGCCCATGCGGCATGGTCTCACCATGGGCGAACTCGCCCGCTGGTTCACGCGACGATTCGCGCTGCAAGTCGATCTCGTGGTGGTGTCGATGCTGGGCTGGGAACCCGAGCGCGCGCCTGGCTGGGGCTGGCCACAGGACGAGCGCAGTTGGGTCAACCCCAGTCCCAATGCCGCCAACGTTTTCATGGCGCGGGCTTACGCGGGCACCGTGATGGTGGAGGGCACCACGCTCTCCGAAGGCCGTGGCACCACGCGCCCGCTCGAGCTCTTCGGCGCGCCCGATCTCGACGCCTCGAGACTGCTCGATGAGATGCAGCGTCTCGAGCCCGCTTGGCTCCGCGGTTGCAGGCTGCGAACGTGCTGGTTCGAACCGACCTTCCACAAACACGCAGGCACGCTCTGCAACGGCCTGCAGATCCACACCGACGATTTGGCGTATGACCATCACGCCTTTCGTCCTTGGCGTCTGCAGGCCCTCGCATTCAAGGCCATACGCAATCTTTGGCCGGAGTATCCGCTGTGGCGGAACTTTGCCTACGAGTACGAGCGCGACCGCCTGGCCATCGACGTGATCAATGGCGGACCCATGCTGCGCGAGTGGGTCGACGATCGTCGCTCGCTGCCCGGCGATCTCGAGACGGCGGTGGCGACCGACGAGCGCCTGTGGCGCGAGTCGGCGTGGCGGCAGGCCGTTGAATTTGATCTTTGACCGAGGGAGCGTCCGATGTCCACACCATCCACGGAGAGAATCGTCGAAGACCTGCGCCGCGTCGTCGAAGATGCAGAACTGCTGCTGCGCGAAACGGCGAGTCTCGCCGGTGAGCGTGTCGACGAGGCACGGGGTCGTGCGTTCGAGTCCTTGCAGGCGGCGCGAGATCGGCTGACGGGGCTCGAAGAAGAAATGCTCGGCAAGGCGCGGGATGCTGCCAAAGATGCCGAGCGTTATGTTCGCGACAACCCGTGGCAGTCCGTGGGCCTCGCGGCGGGCATCGGGCTCATCATCGGAGTGTTGATCAGTCGCCGTTGAAGCCGAAGGTAGGTCGCGTGTTCGATTCCGTGCGTCAGTTGCTTGCGCAGATCGTTGCACTCGTACATCTGCGTCTGGAGCTCATCACCAACGAGCTGGCTGCCGAGGTGCAGCGCGCCGCGCGAGTGCTGGTATGGGCTTTCGTCGCACTGCTCTTCGGTGCGCTCGGGCTGCTGCTCGGCGCCTTCACGCTCATCATCGCGCTCTGGGAACAGAGTCGCGTGCTCGCGAGCGTGCTCGTGACCTGCGGTTTTTTGGGCATTGCAGGCTTTG
>RGYP01000360.1 GCA_010031985.1 Gammaproteobacteria bacterium | reverse complement strand
TCGTGCAATGCACGGGAGCCGTGCTGCGCGAGAACGTCTACGCGGAACGTGATCAGCCGCCCTTCGATCGCGTGGCGATGGATGGCATCGCCTTGGCGAGCGCGGCCGTGGCGGGCGGTCGACGCCATCTGCAGATTCAAGCGCTGCAGGCCGCCGGCGACCTGCCCCTCAGCCTCGCGAGCGACGATCAGGCGATCGAAATCATGACGGGCGCCGTGCTGCCCGGGGGCTGCGATGCGATCGTGCCTGTCGAGCAGCTCGATCTTCAGGATGGCCACGCGCTGCTCAAAGATCAGGTCAAAGTAATCGCCGGGCAAAACGTGCATCGTCGTGGCTCGGATACCGCGCAGGGCACGCTGCTGCTCGCGGCCGGCATGCATCTCGGGCCGCCCGAGATCGCGGTTGCAGCGGGCGCCGGCATGCCGCGCATTCGCGTCAGCGCACAACCGACGATCATCGTCGTCTCGACCGGCAACGAACTCGTCGAACCGGGCGATCCGATCGAGGCGCACCAAGTGCGCCGCTCCAACGCGTACGGTATCGTCGCAGCGCTGCGCCAACGTGGCTTTCAGCGCATCGCCGACGATCATCTGCCCGATGATCTCGAGGCGCTGCGGCGCCGCTTGCGCGTGCACCTCGACACGCACGACGTGCTGATCCTCTCGGGCGGCGTCTCGATGGGCAAACTCGATCTCGTGCCGCGCGCCCTCGCCGAGCTCGGTGTGCGCGAAGTGTTTCACAAGATTTCGCAGCGGCCCGGCAAACCGATGTGGTTCGGCATCGGCCCGACCGGCACTGCCGTTTTCGCCTTGCCGGGCAATCCCGTCTCGACGCTGGTCTGTCTCGCGCGGTACGTCGTGCCCGGTCTCTACGCGGCCATGGGCGAAACCCCGCGGGCACCCGAGAAGATCGCCATCGCCGCGCCCGTCGAGGTGAAGGTTGCGCTCACGAGCTTCATGCCCGTTCGCTTGCAGAATGACGAGTGGGGCCGGAACTGGGCCCATCCCTGCCCGACCAACGGCTCGGGAGATTTCGCCGCACTGACCGGTACCGATGGTTTCGTCGAACTGCCGCCCGGTCCCAACATCTATGCCAAGGGTTTCGTGACCCGGCTCTATCGCTGGTAAGCAGACCAAAGAAATCATGCGCGAACTGCAATCACCTCGCGATCGTCTTGGCCGTCCGCTGCGCGACCTGCGCATCTCGGTGATGGATCGCTGCAATTTCCGCTGCCCCTACTGCATGCCGCAGCACACGTTTCACGAGGGCTATCGTTTTCTGAAGTCGACCGAGCGACTCTCGTTCGACGAGATCATCCGCCTCGCACGCCTCGCCGCGATGCTCGGCGTGCGCAAGCTGCGCATCACGGGTGGCGAGCCGCTGCTGCGACCCAACCTCACAGATCTCGTCGGCGACCTCTCGACCCTGCCGGGTATCGAAGATGTCGCCCTCACCACCAATGGCATGTTGCTCGCCAAGTACGCCACCGAACTGAAGGCGGCCGGACTCAAGCGCATCACGGTGAGTCTCGACAGCCTCGACCCGGAAGTCTTCGCAAAAATGAGCGGCGGTTTCGGCGGTGTGGACGAAGTGCTCACGGGCATCGAGGCGGCGCGTCTCGCCGGGCTCGCGCCCATCAAGGTGAACGCCGTGATCCAGCGTGGCGTCAACGATCACACCGCGCTGCAACTCGTCGAGCGTTTTCGCGGCACGGGCGTGATCGTCCGCTTCATCGAATACATGGATGTCGGCAACCGCAACGAATGGAAGGCCGACCGTGTCGTGCCCTCGCGCGAACTGGCGACTGCGATCGCCGCGCGCTGGCCGATGACGCCGCGCGAGCGCAACTATCACGGCGAAGTCGCCGAACGTTACGCATTCGATGACGGCGAGGGCGAGATCGGTTTCATTTCTTCGGTGTCGCAACCCTTCTGCAGCGACTGCTCGCGAGCGCGCCTGTCCTCCGATGGGACGCTATACACCTGCCTCTTTGCGACACTCGGCACGGACCTGCGCGCGCCCCTGCGCGCCGGCGCCAGCGACGACGAACTGCTCGATCTGCTGCGCGGCATCTGGCGGCGCCGCGACGATCGCTACAGCGAACTTCGCGGTGCGCTCGCCGAACCGGGTCGCAAGGTCGAAATGTTCCACATCGGCGGT
>RGYP01000359.1 GCA_010031985.1 Gammaproteobacteria bacterium | reverse complement strand
GCTCGCGGTTGATCGAGGCGTTCGAGGGCGTTGGCGAGGGCGGTCAACGCGGATAATCTCGAGTATCGATCTTGGCCGCGGCAGCGGCTGTCGCGGACGGAATCCATGAAAAGACTGGGTGTGTTGTGGCTGGTCGTGTTCATCAGCCTCGCGGGTTTTGGCATTACCACCATCCCGTTTCCGTTCGTCGCCGAGAGTCTCGGCGCCTCCGATTTCTGGAAAACCTTTGGCGGCTCGGGGGTGTTTTCGCTCTTTCAGTTGATCGCGACACCGATCTGGGGTCGCTTCAGCGACGCCTACGGACGCAAGCCGATTCTGATCTTGAGCACCGGCGGCACCATCCTTGCTTTTGCCTGGCTCGCCTACGCATCGACGCTCGAATCTTTGCTGATCGCGCGCGCGTTCGGCGGCATCATGTCCGGCAACCTGGCAGCCGCATTTGCATACGCGACCGACGTGACGGATCCGAAAAATCGCGCCAAGGGGCTCGGGATCGTGGCCTCGGCATTCGGTATCGGTTTCGCCGTGGGTCCACCGCTCGGTGGTCTGCTCGGTACCGATGGCGGCGTTCCGAGCATGCACTGGCCTGGCATCGCCTCGGCGGCACTTTCCGCGATAGCCTTTCTCGGCACCATTTTTTTGTTGCCCGAGAGCCTGCCCAAAGAATCGCGCAAGCCGATCGGCAAGGCCAAGGAGCACGGCGCGATCGAGGCCGGCATCTCGCCGATCAAAGCCATGCTGTCGAATCCCGTGCTGATTGGTCTTGTCATGTCGTCGCTCTTCGTCGCGATCGCAGCCGGAGCGATGCAATCGGTGTTCCAGTTCTGGGGCCGCGATCTTTTCAACTTTTCGCTGCGCGACATCGGCGTGCACTTCATGGTGTTCGCATTGCTGTCGGCCGTCGGGCAGGCGGGGCTCGTCGGGCCCCTCGTCAAGCGCTTCGGCGAAAAGCGCTTGTCGCTGATGGCCATCGGCGGCGTAGCCGTGGGTCTGCTGTTGTTTGCGACAGCACGGAACGAGGCCATGGTGTGGGCCGCGATCTGCGTGTTCGGGCTGGCCAACGGCTTGTTCTTGCCGGTGATCACGAGTCTCGTGTCTTTCGAGGCCGATTCACGCTCGCGCGGTGCGGTGATGGGCATGTTCAATGCCTCGAGCAGTGCAGGGCGCATCGTGGGGCCTGCGCTTTCGGGGCCGGTGTACTTCAAGCTCGGGCCGGCAGCGCCCTTCGTGATCTCTGCGGTGCTGGCGGTGATCGGTGCCGTCTTGCTGAGTCGGGTGCGCGCCAAATCCGCAGCGGGATGATGCGCCCGTGACCTTGACCTTGGAGTGATCGCCGCATGCGTCGACGTCAATTCGTCGTCGGCACGCTGCAGCTTGGCGGCGGACTCGTCGGCAGTCGTTGTTTGATTCCGCTGGCCGCGGCGTCGGACAAGACGACTTCGCAAGTCGTGTTGCGTCGCTCGCGAGGCGGTACGCTCACCAGCCTCGATCCACACCGCGCGATCTCGGCCGCCGACATGGAAATCGCCCCGGATCTTTTCGTAGGCCTGGTCGCGACCGATCTGCGCGGCAAGGTGGTCGCGGGTTGTGCGCGCGAGTGGACCGTCAGCAGCGACGGTCTGCGTTACGAGTTCCGCCTGCGCGAGGGTTTGCTGTGGTCGGACGGACGTCCGCTCACGGCACTCGATGCGGCGGCGAGTCTGCGGCGCCTGTTGTCGCCCGCGACGGGTGCGCTGTTGGCTTATCGCTACGATGCGATCCGTGGTGCACGCGCTTTGCGCGAGGGCAGGGGCGAGGCAGGGGCGCTCGCCGTGCGCGCAGTCGGTAGCGATCGATTGGTCGTCGAGCTCGAGCATCCCGACACCGATCTGCTCAAATTATTGGCCGTGGCTTACCTCGTGCCGACGCATGCGATCGACAGCGCGGGCCGCGACTGGGCGAAACCTCCGGCGATGGTGGTCAACGGTCCGTGGCGCCCGGTCGGCTGGGCACAGAACGGTACGCTCACACTCGAGGCCAATCCGCGTTGGTTCGATGCGCGCAGCACGCGGGTCGTACCCCGACTCGAATGGGTGATGGGGATCGACGATGCGGCGCGGCTGCGGGCGTTTCGCACGGGCGAGCTCGACGTGGTGCAGATTTCGGAGCCCGCGCAGTACGC
>RGYP01000358.1 GCA_010031985.1 Gammaproteobacteria bacterium | reverse complement strand
ACCGCCGGCACCATCTCGCGCGTGGGGGCGTTGCCGCTCTTCGTCGACATCGATCCCGCCACCTTCAACCTGACGGGCGCCGCCGTCGAAAGTTTTTTGCGCACCGACTGTGAGCGTCGCGACGGTAGAGTGTTGCACCGGCGTAGCGGCCGCACCATCAAAGCGGTCATGCCCGTGCATCTCTACGGTCAGATGGTCGACATGGACCCGCTGCTGACCGTCGCACGCGAGTTTCAGCTGCGGGTCATCGAAGATTCTGCACAGGCGATCGGCTCAGCCGATGCCCGAGGCCGTCGTGCTTGTAGCCAAGGTGATATCGGCTGCCTCAGCTTCTTCCCGACCAAAAATCTCGGTGCCTTCGGTGATGCCGGGATGTGCGTCACCAACGATCCAGAGCTTGCGGCCCGGCTCGCCATGATCCGCGTGCACGGCATGGAGCCCAAGTATTACCACCAATTGGTGGGCGGTAATTTCCGCATCGATGAGCTGCAGGCGGCGGTGCTGGTCATCAAGCTGCGGCATCTCGACGCTTGGACTCGTGCCCGGCAGGAGAACGCCTGTTTTTACTTCGGCGCATTCGAGCGTGCCGGACTCAAAGAAATCGTCACGTTACCCGCCGCCTTGCCGGGGCGCCATATCTACAACCAGTTCGTCATCCGCGCCCCGAACCGCGATGCGCTCAAGGCGCATCTCGGGCAGAGCGGAGTCGGTACCGAGATTTATTATCCCGTCCCGCTGCATCGGCAGCAGTGTTTTGCCGATCTCGGGTACCTTGCGGGCGATTTCCCGGAGTCCGAACGGGCCGCT
The DNA here is from genome assembly GCA_010031985.1 of Gammaproteobacteria bacterium. Lineage (GTDB taxonomy): Bacteria > Pseudomonadota > Gammaproteobacteria > Steroidobacterales > Steroidobacteraceae > UBA964. The sequence goes on along the minus strand of RGYP01000358.1, from coordinate 1,354 downwards.
GCCGAAACCCTTGCGCTGCCGATCTTTCCGGAACTCGGTCGCGAGCAATTGCAGTACGTGGTCGACTGCATCGCCCGCTTTTACGGAAAGGGCTGAGTATGGCGATGGCCGGTCCGCTCACGCCGGCTTGGGGCGTACTCGAGACGCTGGCGGCCACCCGCAAAAATTTCGATCTCGGCGCCGCCTTCGCCACCGATGCGGCGCGTGAAACGCGGTACACGTACGCGGCTGCCGGTCTCACGCTCGATGTATCGAGGCAGTGCATCGACGAGGCCGTGCACCGCGCTTTGTTGCAGTTGCCCGATGCCGTCGGCCTGCGCGAGGCCATCGAGGCCATGTGGCGGGGTGACCCCATCAACAGCACCGAGCGCCGCGCGGCCTGGCACGTTTTGCTGCGTCGGCCGGGCGTGGCGACTGATACCATCGAACACTCGACGAACGCCGTGTCGGCGGACTCACCCAAAGAATTCGCCGAGGTGCTTGCCGAGCGCGAGCGCATGCTGGCGTTCGCCGAAGAGATCCGCGCCAGCGGCCAGTTCGAGACCGTCATCAACATCGGCATCGGCGGCTCCGATCTCGGTCCGGCGATGGCTGTGCAGGCCTTGCGTTCATGGCGTAATCCCGAATCGTCCGCACCGGTCCCCGTAGTCCATTTCGTCTCTAACGTCGATGGCTGCGCACTCCACGACCTGCTGCAGACGGCGAATCCGCAGCGTACGCTCTTCATCGTTTGCTCCAAAACTTTCACCACCCAGGAAACTTTGGCGAACGCCCATGTCGCTCGCGAGTGGATCCTCGCGCGTCTCGGTGTGACGGCTATTCCTGACCATTTCGCCGCCGTGTCGGTAAACGCCGCTGCCATGGACAACTTCGGCATCCATCCCGCGCGTCGCTTTGCAATGTGGGATTGGGTGGGCGGACGCTATTCGGTGTGGTCGGCGGTCGGGCTCGCACTCGCGATCGCCATCGGGCGCGCTGCGTTCGATGATTTTCTGGCGGGTGCGCATGCCATCGATGAGCATTTTCGGCGGGCGCCTTGGGCGGAGAACCTGCCGGTGCTGCTCGCGCTCGTCGGCATCTGGAACGTCAATTTTCTCGAGATCCCGACGCTCGCCGTACTGCCCTACAGCGATCGACTCGCGCGTTTTCCGGCCTTTTTGCAGCAGCTCGAGATGGAGAGCAACGGCAAATCCGTCATGCACGATGGCACGGCGGTACGCTGGGCCACCGCCCCCGTCATTTGGGGTGAGCCCGGCAACAACGCGCAGCACTCGTTTTTCCAACTGTTGCACCAAGGCAGCCTGCGCGCCGCGCTCGATGTGATCCTGCTCAAACGCTCGCCGATCGGCGATGA
>RGYP01000357.1 GCA_010031985.1 Gammaproteobacteria bacterium | reverse complement strand
TCGGCGCCCATCCCGGCGCCAGGACAAGACGGACCGGGCGGCGCCAGCACCAGCCCGATCGACATGCGCGGGGGTCTGACAGCCTCGGCACCCTCGCCCGTCGCCGAGTCGGGGGCGGGCACCCCGCGCTCAACGGCACCCGCCGACGAGCTGCGCCAGCCGCGCTCGCTCACCGGCGAAACCAGCGAGACCAAGCGCTTCGAGGATCTGCGCAAAGAATTGCTCGAGGCCGTCCAGAAAAGCGAGGCGCTGCAGAAATTCAAAGATCAACTGCTGGTCGACCTGACGAGCGAGGGCCTGCGGATCCAGATCGTCGATGCGCAAAATCGACCGATGTTCGACTTGAGCGGCACCACCATGAAGCCCTACGCCCGCGAGTTGCTGCTCGAGATCGGAAAATCTTTGAATGGCTTGCCCAATCGCATCAGCATCTCGGGGCATACCGACGACACCCCGTTCGTCGGCGGCGATCGTACGCGCTATACGAACTGGGAGCTCTCGGCAGATCGCGCCAACGCCGCGCGGCGAGTACTGGTGGATGGCGGCCTGGGTATCGACAAGATCGCGCGTGTCGTCGGCATGTCTTCTTACGTGATGCTCGATGCCAAGAACCCGAAAAATTCGATGAACCGGCGCATCAGCATCGTGGTGCTCAACAAGGCCACCGAGGAGGCGATGACGCGCACCGACTCCTTCAAAGTCAGCGGCGGTCCGGCGGTGAATCCAGTGCCGCCAGCAACTGCTCGATGAATCGCCGGCGTTCGGCATCGATGGCCGCCCGGGTCGCGGCATCGGGCTGATGGCGATCGATGACTTCGCGCAAAGATTTCCCTTCGGCAGACAAGGCCGCCTCGAGCACCAGCAAGCGGTCTTTGACCACCCAGAGCTCTTGTGCGAGCGTCAGCGCAAGCTGCGTCGCACGATCGCGACGCACGGCCGCATCGTGCGGCGTGAGTTCCTGCGTGAGGTCCCACTGCGGTGCAGTCGTCATGCCGGTTTCTTGCCGTACACGAACCATGGATAGACGGCGCCCCGAAAGCCTTCGGAACGCACTTCTGCGAACCCGGCGGCCCGCGCCGCAGCGCCTAGATCGACACTCGCCGCCTCGCGCCAGAACGGCTCGCCACCGTGGACGGCGTTGTATTCCGCCCAGCGCACGCCGCGCTTGTCGAGCGCCGAGTAGCGCGTGACATCGGTGAACAGCAGCTCTCCACCCGGGCGCAACAGGCGGTAGGCTTCGGCCAACTGCGCCTGCGTCGCGGCCACCGGGATCTCGTGCAGCACGATGTACGAGGTGACGAGATCGAAACTCTCGGCGGGCAGACCGGTGGCCTCACCCGAGCCTTTGAACAGCCGCCAATGCAGACCGCGTTCATTGGCTGCGCGCTGCGCCTGCTCGAGCATGCGCTGCGAGGTGTCGCAACCCCAGATCTCGGCCTGCGGAAATTCTTGGGCGATCTGCAACGTGTAGTGCCCACTGCTCGTGCCGATCTCGAAAATGCGCGCGTAGTCACGACGCGACAAGACCGAGAGAATCTGTCGTCGTTGAGCAAAGATATCGCCGGGATAGGTCCGGGCGACATACTCGCGGTGGATGAGTTCGCCGTGGATGAATCCCTGATACTCGTGCCCGTCCCAACCGCCCGTGGTGCGGTGGATCCAGGCGGCATCGGCATAGTCGGGCCGCTCTGCAGACGGTAAAGCCTCGATCTGCGTCGGGCCCGTCATCAGCGCCTGCAGGCGCGGTTCGAGATCGGATCGCACTTCATCGAAAGCCGCCGCGGCCACCCGCCCGTGATTCGTGGCGCTGAACTCCGTGAGCGTCGCGAGCGCCGCGGCCGAGGGCGAGCTCGCCAAGGCTTGATCGACCTGCTTGAGGCGCTCGTCGAGATCGTCGGCGAGCGTCGCGTCGTCGAGCCCCTGCGCCGCGATCTCGGCGTCGATACGCGGCTTGAACCGCGCCGTGGCGACCGCGAGATCCGACAGAAAATGCATCGAGGCGCGGCCGCGCTGTTTGAGTTGAAAATCCATCACTGCTCCATCGCTGCGGTCAGGGGGACTAGCTTCACGGGGACTGTCAAAGGCACGCCACTCGAGGCGGCCCGACCTGCGCACAATGATACCGCCTATTCGTGCCGTGTAGACTCGGGTGGCACCCTGGAGGTCTTCCGTGAGCGT
>RGYP01000356.1 GCA_010031985.1 Gammaproteobacteria bacterium | reverse complement strand
TCGCCTGGCGCTCGAGGGCGTCGTAGTCGATCTCGCCGTTATCGGGGCGGATGCCGTACTGCGTGGCGTTGAAGAGCTTGCCCGAGAAATTGACCTTGGTCTCTTCGTTACCGCAGAAGGGGCAGTGCATGACGGCAGACGGTCACGCGCGCCGGCCGCTCAGCGCCGGACGGCCACCGCGCCCTCGGCGGACGCGAGTTGCGATCGCGAAGATTCGTACACGGGAAATTGGCGACACAGCGCAGCAACCTGCTCGCGAACCTTGGCGACGGCTGCTGCCGATCCCTCGGCGTCGAGGACGTCGGCGATGAGATCGGCAACCATGATGATTTCTTTTTCTTTGAAGCCGCGGGTGGTGGCCGCAGGCGTACCGATGCGGATGCCGCTCGTGACCATGGGCGGGCGCGGATCGTTCGGTACGGCGTTCTTGTTGACCGTGAGGTGCGCCGCGCCCAACGCGGCGTCGGCATCTTTACCCGTGATGGCCTTGTCGGAAAGGTCGATCAGGAACAGGTGGTTATCGGTACCACCCGAGACGATGCGATAGCCGCGCTGCTGCAAGCGTGCACACATTGCACGCGCGTTGTTGACGACCTGCTGCTGATAGCCTTTGAACTCGGGCTGCAGGGCCTCGAGAAAGGCCACCGCCTTGGCCGCGATCACGTGCATCAACGGACCGCCTTGCGTCCCCGGAAACACCAAGGAATTGAATTTTTTGGTCAGCTCGTCGTTGGCGCGCGCCAGAATCAGGCCGCCGCGCGGCCCGCGCAGCGTCTTGTGGGTGGTGGTGGTCACGACGTCGGCATAGGGAACCGGGTTCGGGTAGAGGCCCGCGGCAACCAGCCCTGCCACGTGCGCCATGTCGACGTGCAGATAGGCGCCGACTTTGTCGGCGATCGCCCGAAAACGCGCAAAGTCGAGAAAGCGCGAGTAGGCAGAGAACCCGGCGATGATCAGCCGCGGCTTGACCTCGATCGCCTGGCGCTCGAGGGCGTCGTAGTCGATCTCGCCGTTATCGGGGCGGATGCCGTACTGCGTGGCGTTGAAGAGCTTGCCCGAGAAATTGACCTTGGCGAACCCTGCGCTTCGAGCACGCGGGGACTCGCGTAATTTTCTGACGCAATGAGCTCGATGTGATCTTCCTGTCGAGCGAGCTCGGCGCTCATGGCGCCGGCGAGTTCTGGGTCGAATCCGGCGATACTCATGCGACTCGAAAACATCGAGAGAACCTCAAGGCTGACAGCGCTCTATTCTAGCCGAACAGCCCCTCGACGACCGCGTTCCAGCCCTGCGCGATGTTTTGTCGGTTGTAACCACCACCCCCGGTCGCGAGCACCCGGCCGTGCCCCAATCGCTCGGCGAGCGCGGTCAGCTCGCGCGCCGCCCGCCCGTGAGCGGCCGACGAAAAGGCGAGATGCGTGAGCGGGTCACCCGCGATGCTGTCGGCGCCGCACTGCAGCAGCAGAAACTCAGGCTCGAAACTCTCGAGATGTCGCAGCACTTGCTTCCAAGCGACATCGAACGCGGCATCGTCCGACCCGGGCTGCAGCGGCAGATTGAGTTTGCTGCCACGGGCGTCACCCGTACCGCATTCATCGGCGCTGCCGGTGCCGGGATAGAGAAAGCGCCCATCCTCGTGGATGTCGGCGAAGATCACCTGCGCATCGCCCTCGAAGCCATAGAAAACGCCGTCGCCGTGATGCGCATCGATGTCGATGTAGGCGATCCGCGTCAGTGCGTACTCGCGCCGCAGCCACTCGATCGCGATGCCGCAATCATTGAGCGCACAAAAACCCGCCGCACCACCACGGCCTGCATGATGCAAACCCGCGATCGGCACGAAGGCTCGACGGGCGCGGCCCGTCATGATCGACTCCGCCGCCGCCAAGGTGCCGCCGACGACGTCCGCCGCCGCCTCGAACACGCCGTTGAACGCCGGCGTGTCACCGCCGTCTAGGTAGCCGCTGCCGGCCCGCGACCGCTCGCGGAGGAAATTGAGGTAGTCGGGCGTGTGGAACAGCAGGATCTCGTCATCCGTCGCGGCCCGCGTGTCGTGCACGCGGCAGCGCCGCTCCAGACCCCGCGACTCGAACTCGCGGTAAAAAGCGGCGTGCCGGTCCGGCCCCCAAGGGTGGCCGTTACCGAAGCCGTAGCGGGCGAGCCGCTCACCGGCAATTACCAGTACTTCG
>RGYP01000355.1 GCA_010031985.1 Gammaproteobacteria bacterium | reverse complement strand
GGCGGCTCGGCACTGACCGATCCCGCGATCGCGGTACCGATGACGCCGAGCGCAGGTATCCCTTCGACCTACGTGCCCGCCCGCAACACGCTGATGCTGAGCCTCGCGCTCGGGTGGGCGGAGGTGCTCGGCGCCGACGCGATTTTCATCGGCGTCAATGCCGTCGATTATTCGGGCTACCCGGATTGCCGACCCGAGTTCATCGCGGCCTTCGCGCAGCTCGCGCGCCTCGGCACCCGTGCCGGGGTCGAGGGTGCGGCGGTACGCATCGAGGCGCCGCTCGTCCACCTGAGCAAGGCAGACATCATCCGCGAGGGTGTCAGGCTTGGCGTCGACTATGGGCTCACCGTGTCTTGTTACCAGGCCGATGTCGAGGGCAGGGCCTGCGGCCGTTGCGACAGCTGCCGCCTGCGCCGAGAAGGTTTTGTCGCCGCAGGTGTGCCCGATCCGACGCGGTATGTGTAAAATCCGCGCCCTCGCATCTGCAGCGGGTCCTTAGCTCAGTCGGTAGAGCAGCTGGCTTTTAACCAGTTGGTCGCGCGTTCGAATCGCGCAGGACCCACCATCTCCCTCCTAATCTTCGAACTCGTCGGCTGATCGCTCAGTCCTGCAAGCCCTGCGCGACGAAGTGCGGGTTCTCGAAGTCGGGTTTGCCGTAGTCGAGCGCTTGCCCATCGGCGAGCCGGGTCACGCTGCCGCCTGCGGCCGCGAGCACAGCGTGTCCTGCGGCGATATCCCACTCCATGGTTCGACCGAGACGCGGGTAGAGATCGGCCCGACCCTCGGCCACGAGGCAAAGTTTGAGCGATGAGCCTGCGTTGACGCGCGAGCCCACTTTGCGACCGGCAAGAAACGCATCGAGTGCCTGCTCATCGCCGTGCGAGCGGCTCGCCACGACGGCGAGACCCGACTGCGGCACGTGACGACAAAGAATGGGGCTGCGTCCTGCGGCATCTTGGCGAAAGGCGCCGAGTCCGCGGGCCCCGCTGTAGAGCGTGCCGGTCGCGTGGCCGGGCGTGTTGCCGAGGGCGGGCGCCAGCACCACGCCGAGCACCGGCGCTCCGGCTTCGATCAAGGCGATGTTGACGGTGAACTCACCGTTGCGGTGGATGAATTCTTTGGTGCCATCGAGTGGATCGACGAGCCAGAAGCGGGGGGTGCGGGTATCGACGTTCGGGATGCGACCGGCGGCGACCGACTCTTCGGCCACCACCGGAGTGCCCGGGTCGAGGCTCGCGAGCCCCTCGAGGATGACGGCCTCGGCCCGTTGATCGGCGAGGGTGACCGGAGACTCGTCCGCCTTGGTGTGCACCGAAAAATCCCGCTCGTAAACGAGGCGGACCACCGAGCCGGCCTCGAGGGCAATGTTTTCGACGTCCTTGAGCAGGGCGCTGGAGATCGACATGGCGCGGATTATAGCCTGCGAACCCTTGATTAAATAATTAATGGACTTAAAATTCATCAGATCCAACAACGACTTGAGGTCTGAATGACCCTGTCCACACCCCGTGCTGAGGGCGCCCGTCGGCGGCGCGCCGTGGAAATGCGCCTTGCCGGATGCAGCCTCGCCGAAGTGCGCGAGCAGACGGGGCTGAGTGCGCCGACCATCATCAGCGCCTGCAAGGCTTTTCGGCAGGGGGGCTGGTCGGCGATCGCCCGGCGCAGTCCCGGTCGCCCGACGGGGACGAGCCGAGTACTCGAGGCGGCCGACGAGGCTGCGCTGGTGGCGCTCTTGCTGCGCGCCTCGCCGCCGCAACCCGGACGACTGTGGACCGCGGCGGCCGTGGCCATGCTTGCCCGCCAGCGCTTCGGGGCGCGGAGTGCGGGGCGGGCACTCGCGCGGCTAATCGGTCGGGTGGGGCTCGTGTTGCCCACGCTCGCCGAGCGTGCTGCGCAGGAACCGCTGCTCGAAGACTGGCAACGGTCGACGCTGCGCGGGTTGCGCGCCGCCGAGCGCAAAGCCGGTGAATTCGTCTGGTGTGGCGAGCTTCGGCTGCAAGGCGCGCGCCTGCTGATGGCGCAAACCCTGCGTGGTCGTCTCGCGTGGATGCCGCTGCACGAACCCTGTCATATCCAGAGTTGGCTCGATTTCCTCGATCGGTTGGTCGCGACCGTACCGAAGATCCGCGGCGTTTTGCTGCACGGCGTCGATGTCGCGCGGCCCGAGCTGCGATCGTGGGCGAGCGCGCA
>RGYP01000354.1 GCA_010031985.1 Gammaproteobacteria bacterium | reverse complement strand
ATAGGCATCACCCCGAGAATAGTTTCGCGACCAAAGACGCATCCAGCCCGGTGGGCTCCAAAGAATTTTTCTGGTCAGAGTGGCGGTGATATCGCGAACGAGAAATCTCGCGGCAAAGTCCTCGAACAAACGATCTCCGTAGAGCACGTAGTACGCTGCGGGAACGGCACCCCCCGAAACCGCAGAGATGACATCCACCTCATCGAGCAGGCGAGTCGGGTGATCATTACGCTCGATGGAATCTGCAGCGAGCTGCTCCAGAACCCCATAGGCCATGGTCGAGGCACGCATACCGCCGCCCGACAGGCTCAACAAAAAAAGCAGATCGTCGTCACCTCGTGCACGCAGCACGTTCGCCAGACGATAGCCCTGAGGTTCGCGGGTCTCGGTGATCGGCTCGCCGAGATAGACGCGCGGCGCGGCGCACCCGGACAGCAGCCAGAACAAGAAAAAACCCCAGCCGCCGAGTCTGCAGCCTGCGCGCATGTCGCCTCACGACAATCAGGCGCATCAGGCTGCCACCTCAGGCAGCCTTACTCATACCGGGTAACGCACACCTTCGCCGAAGGAATTACCAACTACCGGTGTTCGGCATGGAGACCCAAGGCTCGGTGGGCGTCAGCGCGCCTCCAGCCTGCAGCAGCTCGATCGAAATACCGTCGGGTGAACGCACGAAGGCCATACGACCGTCGCGTGGCGGACGCAGAATGGTCACACCATGATCGACCAAGCGCTGACACGCGGCGTGAATATCGGCTACGGCGTAAGCGAGATGGCCGAAATTTCGGCCGCCGGTGTAGGTTTCGGGGTCCCAGTTGTAGGTGAGTTCGACCTGCGCCGAGTGATCGCCGGGCGCCGCGAGAAACACCAGCGTGTAGCGCCCCTGCGGCACTTCTTTTTTAGAAAGCAGCTCAAGGCCGAGAGCGTCCCGATAGAATCGCAGCGAGGCTTCGAGGTCGGTCACGCGGACCATCGTATGCAAATATTTCATGCCACAAATTATAGGACCTGGCGGTGAGCTTGTCTGAAGCAGAATGGCTGGCGATTCTCACCAGTCTACGGGTAGCGCTGCGCGCATTGCTGTTCACGCTGCCACCGGCGCTTTTCTTCGGTTGGTTGCTTGCACGCCGACGTTTTCCGGGGCGCGCCTTGCTCGACGCACTCGTGCACTCCCCACTGGTATTGCCGCCGGTGGTCGTTGGGTACTTGTTGCTGCTTACGCTCGGGGTCCAGGGGCCGATCGGCAGCTGGCTCGATGCCGCCTTCGGCGTTCGACTCGTATTCAGCACCAACGGTGCCGCCATCGCCGCGGGTCTCGTCGCCCTGCCCATCATGGTGCGCACCATCCGCTTGTCACTCGAAGCCATCGACCCGCGTCTCGAGCTCGCCGCCCGCTCATTGGGGGCCCACTCACTCGACCGCTTTCTATCCGTCACGCTGCCGCTCGCGCTGCCCGGCGTGCTCGCCGCCGCGGTACTCGGTTTTGCGATGTGCCTCGGCGAATTCGGAGCCGTCATCACTTTCGCCGCAAACGTACCCGGTGAGACGCAGACTCTCGCGCTCGCCATCTACGGTGCCTTGCAGGCACCCGACGGCGAAGCGATGGCCCTGCGACTCGCGCTCGTATCGATGACGATCGCCGTGCTCGCGCTGCTCGGTGCCGAATGGCTGGGTCGACGTATCGGCCGCTGGAACGCGCGTTCATGATCGATACGCTCGATACGCGGGCGCTCGAAATCGACGTCACGCATCAACGCGGTGACTTTCGACTCGAGACACGCTTCGAGGCTCCCGCCAGCGGAGTGACCGTCGTCTTCGGCGCCTCGGGTGCGGGAAAGTCCACGCTGCTAGATCTCATCTGTGGCAACTTGAAGCCGGATCGCGGACTGATCCGCATTGGCGAGCGAGTGTTCGTCGACACGAATCGCAACGTTGATCTGACAACCGAGCAGCGTGCCGTCGGTTGGGTGCCACAGGATGGCTTGCTCTTTCCGCATCTCGATGTCACGGCCAATCTCGAGTTCGGTGCACGTCGTGCACGTCGTCGACTCGACCGACCAGTCGAAATCGACAGGCGACAGGTCATCGATACTTTGGGCCTCGGTAAACTGCTGCAACGTTGGCCACGAACACTCTCTGGCGGTGAGCGTCAACGCGTTGCGCTCGGCCGTGCACTGCTGTCGAATCCTTC
>RGYP01000353.1 GCA_010031985.1 Gammaproteobacteria bacterium | reverse complement strand
CAGAATGCCTCTCACGACAGAGAAAAAGGGCGGAGTCATGGCCCAGTTCCGCCGGGATCCCAAGGACACGGGTTCCCCAGAAGTTCAGATTGCGCTCCTCTCGGAGCGTATCGCAGGCCTCGGACAGCACTTTTCGGCTCACTCGTCGGATCACTCCTCCCGACGCGGTCTCGTGAAGCTCGTCAACCAGCGCCGCAAGCTCCTCGATTACCTCAAGGCTCGCCAGCCGCAGAAGTATCAGGACGTCGTCGAGCGCCTCGGGCTGCGCCGCTAAGCCAGCCCGCTGCAAAGGCCGCGCCTCTCTAGTCGGAGCGCGGCCTTTTCGCTTCAGGTCGATTTTTTCACGAGGTTTCCAGTGCCCGCATTCAAGAAGACATTTCAGTACGGCCCCCACACCATGACGCTCGAGACGGGCGAGATGGCGCGGCAGGCCGGTGCCGCCGTCGTTGCATCGCTCGGTGACACCGTGGTGCTCTGCACCGCCGTCGCCGCCAAGCAGGCGGCCCCCGGACGCGATTTCTTCCCGCTCACGGTCAATTACCAAGAGAAGTTCTACGCCGCGGGTCGCATCCCCGGCGGCTTCTTCAAGCGCGAAGGGCGCCCGACCGAGAAAGAGACGCTCACGTCACGTTTGATCGATCGTCCGATTCGGCCGCTGTTCCCCGATGGCTTCTACAACGAAGTCCAGGTGGTCGCGACTGTGGTGTCGCTCGACCCGGAGATGGACGCCGACATCCCGGCAATGATCGGTTCCTCGGCGGCGCTCGCGCTGTCGGGCGTGCCGTTCAACGGGCCGATCGCCGCTGCGCGCGTCGGCTACAAGGACGGGCAGTACCTGCTCAATCCCACCGCCAAGCAGCTCAAAGAATCGGACCTGCACCTCGTCGTCGCTGGCACCAAAGACGGCGTGATGATGGTCGAGTCCGAGGCGAGCTGCCTCTCCGAAGAAGTGATGCTGGGCTCGGTGGTCTTCGGCCACGAGCAGATGCAGACCGCGATCAAGGCCATCAACGAACTCGTCGCCGAGTGCGGCAAGCCGCGTTGGGAATGGTCGGCGAGTGCGGCTGCGGCCGAAGTCGAAGCGGCCGTTCGCGCCGCGGCGCACGACTCGCTGGCCGAGGCGTATCGCATCACCGAAAAGCAGACGCGCTATGCGCGCGTGGGCGAAATCAAGAAGGCCGTCACCGCTCAACTCGCCGGTGGCGATGCGCCGAAGTACAACGCCGAGCAGGTCGACGACCAGTTGTTCCGTCTCGAAAGCCGCATCGTTCGCGAGCGTATATTGAATGGCGAACCGCGTATCGATGGTCGCGATGCGATCACCGTACGCCCGATCACCATCAAAGTGGGCGTGCTGCCGCGCACCCACGGTTCGGCACTCTTCACGCGCGGCGAGACCCAGGCGCTCGTGGTGACGACGCTCGGTACGGGTCGCGACTCGCAAATCATTGATGCGCTCGAGGGTGAGTACCGCGAGCCGTTCATGCTGCACTACAACTTCCCGCCGTTCTCGGTGGGTGAGACCGGCATGATGTCCGGCCCGAAGCGTCGCGAGATCGGTCACGGTAATTTGGCGCGTCGTGGCGTCGCAGCCGTCATGCCCGACATGGAGAAATTCCCCTACGTCGTGCGCGTGGTGTCCGAAATCCTCGAGTCGAACGGGTCGTCCTCGATGGCGTCGGTCTGCGGTGCCTCGTTGTCGATGATGGATGCGGGCGTGCCCTTGAAGGCGCCGGTCGCAGGCGTTGCCATGGGTCTCGTGCTCGAAGGCGGACGCTACAAGGTCCTCACCGACATCCTCGGTGACGAAGACCATCTCGGCGACATGGATTTCAAGGTCGCTGGCACCAAAGATGGCGTCACCACGCTGCAGATGGACATCAAGGTCGAGGGCATCACGCCCGAGATCATGAAGGTTGCACTCGAGCAGGCGAAGGCCGGCCGTCTGCACATTCTCGGCGAGATGAACAAGGTCATCTCCTCGGCGCGTGAAAAGATGTCCGAATGGGCACCTTCGATCATCACCCTCAAGATCGATCCGGAGAAGATCCGCGACGTCATCGGCAAGGGCGGCGCCGTCATTCGCCAGATCACCGAAGAAACCGGTACCACGATCGACATCGAGCACCTTGACCATGACCACATCGCCTTCCTTGAGCTTGTCAGAGACACGTTCCACACGCTCGTTGGAGATCTGCGAAATGTGCACGAGACCATCG
>RGYP01000352.1 GCA_010031985.1 Gammaproteobacteria bacterium | reverse complement strand
ACCGGCCCTAACCACGTCGCGAGCACCAGCACACCGGTGACGAACGCCAACAGCACACCGCGGTACCACGGCCACCAATTTGCAGTCCCCCCGCCGTCATCACCCGTGGGCGACAATCTCCGCTCCTGCTCGAGCGCGTCTTTCCAAAGCGGAGCCAGCAAGGCGAGCGGCAAGGCATGTAAAAGGACCGTCGGTCCCTTGGTCAGCATGCCAAGTCCTAGCATCAATCCCACCAACACCCACTGCGACCGACGGCCCTCCCCGCGCATGTCGATCACCAGCGCCACTGCAGCGAGCGAAAAGAAAGTCAGCGGCACATCGAACATGACGGCTCCGTTGAATAGCAGCCACAAGGGCGTCGCCGTCAACGCGAGTGCGGCCACCGGCGCCACGTTGTGCCCATCCGTACACAGCAGTACGGCACACCGTGCGGTCAAAAGTACGACACCGAGTCCGAACGTCGCCGTCAGCAATCTCGGCCACAGGTCATTGACGCCGAATACGCTCCAGCCTGCGTTGATCAGCCAAAACAGTAACGGCGGTTTGTCCGAGTACGGCACGCCGTTGAGCATGGGTAACCACGGGTCGCCGGCGAGCCGCATTTCCCAGGCGACCGTCAGATATCGGGTTTCGTCGATCGGCGTGACGGGCCGCAGAAACATCGCGCACAACGTCGCCAGCGACCAGAGGACGAACACCCATCGCCAAAGCGATCGCCGACTCATTGCCGATGCAGTTCCAGCCGCGGTCGGTGTATCAACCAAAGATTTCTGAAGTAAACGAGAAGCCCTGCGCCCTGACCCAGAATGAATACTGGATCGGCAAGGCGAATGGCGTATACGGTCAGGACCAGCCCGCCCCCTGCGCTGAGATACCAGAACCCGACTGGCACGACGCTGCGTCCAGCCTTTTCGCTGCGGACCCATTGCAACACGAAGCGTGCCGAAAACAGCGCCTGACCCGCGAGCCCGACTGCGAGCCATTGTGCGTCACTGAGCATCAACGCACTGTCGATGAGTCTGCACTTGTCGTCTGTGCGGAAGCCCACCGTGGCCGGATCGTCACCAGGACGATCATCGACCAACATTCAGACAACGGACATAAACCATGAATCCGATGAATTCCGAATCCCGACTGCACACGGTCGGCGAGGTGATCGCCGCGCATTCTCGTCAACTCATCTCGAGCAACGAAGCGTGGCGACTGATCAGCTTTCTCTTACTCGACGAGATCGCACCCGCAGAGGCCGCCTCGGACATCTCCGAGCAGATCGAATTGATTACCGATCTTCGAGATGGCGAGTGGCATCGAAAAAATCAGGAAACACGCGATGCGACGCTCGCAGCACGAATCGCCGACTTGCGAAGTTATCTCTCTCGTAACTATTGACGAGTGCGCGATTCCGTACACTTCCCGTCAGGTATTTGATGACGGTGGAACCCGAGCCGCATAACCTTTCTCGGAGTTGACTCGTTGATGACCCATAAAAACTGATATCTCATTGAAGCTACAGTAGCGAGGTCGAGTGTGAAGCCCGTGATGTCGCAAAACTTTTTTCTGGCTAACCTCTCACGCGACTGCCAAGAGGCTCTCGATCCGCATCTCGAAATCATAGAAATCCGCAAGGGACAACCCGACGAAAGATCTCTCTGGCAAAGCGAGGCCATCTATTTTCCGCTGACCGGTCTTTTTTCCGTCGAAATGCGACTCGCAGATGGTTTCAGCGCACATCTGGCGCTACTCGGCTTCCGAAATGCCATCTGCGGAAAGCATCTCGTCGACGTCGCGCTACCCGGACACGCGCGTGCAGTCGTCGGCGGTTACTCGCTGAAGATCCCGAAAGACCGGTTCCTCGAGGCGGTGGCGACTCATGCGGATCTGCAGCGCAGACTTCAGGACCAACTCATTCAGATCACCTCGCTGATCGGTCTCGTGAGCGCCTGCAATTTGCATCATGCGCTTTCGAAGCGTCTTGCACGCTGGCTGCTGTTCGCCGCCGACATCTCTGCGACGAAGTCGTTCGACCTCACCCACGAAGAGCTCGCCCATTTGCTCGGCGTCCGTCGCGAGGCGGTGACCGAGGCTGTAGCGAGGCTCTCCCAGTCAGGAGCCGTCGAGACTGCTCGCGGTCGACTCGCGGTGAGTGATCCCGGGCGACTACAGAGCCTTGCCTGCGAATGCCATCGAAACTGGGCGACTTCCCAGACGCCTCCGCAATTC
>RGYP01000351.1 GCA_010031985.1 Gammaproteobacteria bacterium | reverse complement strand
CGAGAGCCACTGCCGCAAATCGCCTTTGCCACGCGTGCGCGAGTCCATGAGCGACACTATAGCCAAAATCCTTGAGGAATCGAGAGCGGCGAAGCAGGCGCTGCCGCAGCCACTGCCGCAGCCACTGGCGTCACGGGCGGATGCGGCGCTCGACCCCCGTCGCCTCGAGAATGCGCGCCGAGATCTCCTCGATCGAGCACTCCGTGGTGTCGAGCACCGGGATGCCATTGCGCTGAAAGATCGCATCGGCAGCTCGCGTCTCGAACTGCACCTGTTGCGCCGAAGAATAGCGGCTGTTCGGGCGTCGCTCTTGACGGATCTGCTGCAATCGCGGCGGGGCGATGCGCAGACCGAACAGCTTGCCTTTGTGCGCCTGCAGCGCCGCCGGCAATCGGCTCGACTCGAGATCGTCGTCCGTCAGCGGATAGTTGGCGGCGAAGACACCGTATTGCATCGCAAGATAAAGACACGTGGGCGTCTTGCCCGAGCGCGACACGCCGACGAGGATGAGATCGGCTCGACCGTATTCACGGTTAGAGCCGTCGTCGTTGGCGAGCGCGAAGTTGGTGGCATCGATGCGAATCGCGTAACCGACCGAATCGGAAATGCCATGAGCCTTGCCCGAACTGTGACTCGAGCGCGTGCCGAGCTCGCGCTCCATCGGCCCGACGAAGGCCTCGAAAAAGTCCAGAAAAAGCGCGTTCGCAGACTTCAGCACCAGGCGCAGATCATCCTGGACGAGCGTACTGAAAACGATAGGTCTTGCGCCGTCCTCGGCGCCGGCGGCGTGGATGCGTCGAACGGCGTCTTCCGCCTTGTCAATGCTGGACACAAATGGCAGAGTCACGGCCCGAAAACCTTGGCCGTCGAACTGCGTCAAGAGGCTGTGTCCCATGGTCTCCGCCGTCACGCCGGTCTGGTCAGAAACGAAAAACACCGTTCTGGTCGTCACCGTCGTCCCTCCCCATCGTCCGTTGTTCCGACCTTCAGTCTTTCACCGCCGTTGCCCGAGGACAAGCCATTGCGCGTAGACCCCACGACCGCACTCGTACTGCCGTTCGAAGGCCTGAGCATGCACGACGTCGAAATCGTCGGCGGCAAAAATGCCTCGATCGGCGAAATGATCGGCTCGCTCGCGCGACTCGGAGTGAAAGTACCCGGCGGCTTCGCCACCACCGCCGCGGCCTATCGACAAATGCTTGCGCAAGATGGTCTCGATCAGCGCATCCGCAAAGCCCTGGCCGACCTCGACGTCGACGACGTCGTGCGTCTTGCAAAGGTGGGCGCCGACATCCGCCGCTGGATGCTCGAGGTACCCTTGCCGGCGGAACTCGAGCGCGCGGTGCGCGAGGGGTATCGACGCTTCGGCGCCGATGCGGCGGTCGCAGTACGCTCCTCGGCCACCGCCGAAGATTTGCCAGAAGCTTCTTTTGCGGGTCAACAAGAAACCTTTCTCAACGTGCAGGGCG
Organism: Gammaproteobacteria bacterium; assembly: GCA_010031985.1. Lineage (GTDB taxonomy): Bacteria > Pseudomonadota > Gammaproteobacteria > Steroidobacterales > Steroidobacteraceae > UBA964. The sequence goes on along the minus strand of RGYP01000351.1, from coordinate 751 downwards.
AGGATGCGGTCATCGAGGCCATGCGCCACGTGTTCGCCTCGCTCTTCAACGACCGGGCGATTGCGTATCGCGTGCATCAGGGTTTCGATCACTCGCAGGTCGCGCTCTCGGCAGGCATTCAGCAGATGGTGCGCTCCGATCTCGGCGCGAGTGGCGTGATGTTCACGCTCGACACCGACTCCGGATTCCGCGACGTGGTGTTCATCACGTCCTCTTATGGCCTCGGCGAAACCGTCGTGCAAGGCGCCGTGAATCCAGACGAGTTCTACCTCTACAAGCCAGCGCTCCGCGCGCATCGCCATGCGGTACTGCGGCGCAACCTCGGCGCCAAGGCGATCAAGATGGTCTATGGCGAGGCGGGTTCGGGCGAACGCGTGCGCACGGTCGACGTGCCGCCCGTCGATCGCAATCGCTTTTCTTTGACTGACGACGACCTGGTCGCGCTCGCGCAGCAGGGGCTGATCATCGAGCAGCACTACGGTCGGCCGATGGACATCGAGTGGGGCAAGGATGGCGCGAGCGGTGAACTCTTTATCCTGCAGGCGCGCCCTGAGACCGTGCAAAGCCGCAGCGGCCGCACCATACAGCGCTACACGCTCGCCGAACGCTCGCGGGTGCTCACCGAAGGTCGCAGCATCGGTCAGCGCATCGGTGCGGGTCCTGCGCGCGTGATCGCCGATGTGTCGCACATGGCACGCGTTCAGGAAGGCGACGTACTCGTCGCCGACATGACCGACCCTGACTGGGAGCC
>RGYP01000036.1 GCA_010031985.1 Gammaproteobacteria bacterium | reverse complement strand
CGGCGGCTGCTTGTCGATGCTCCTCGTGGTGGCTGCATTCGGCAGCGGTCCCGCAAGCGCAGTCGAATACGAATTGCGTCCGGACGGCGGCGAAATTTTCGGCAAGGTCGAGCGGGTGCGCACCCGATACCAAGACACGCTGATCGAGCTCGCGCGACGCTACAGCCTCGGTTACGAGGAGTTGGTGCGCGTGAACAAGGGTGTCGATCCTTGGCTTCCGGGCGAGGGCACGCAGGTCGTCATTCCCGGTCAAAGATTGTTGCCACCTTCCACCCGCGAAGGAATCGTCGTCAATCTGCCCGAACACCGCATGTACTTCTTTCCGCAGGCCAAGAAGGACGAAGCCGCCAAGGTGATGACCTTTCCCGTCAGCGTCGGCAAGATGGACTGGCGTACGCCGATCGGGGTCACCAAAGTGGTCTCGAAGCAGAAGGATCCACCATGGTATCCACCCGAGTCGGTGCTCAAAGAGCACGCGGCGCGAGGCGATCCGCTGCCCGAGGTGGTTCCACCCGGCCCGAAGAATCCACTCGGCGCGCATGCCCTGCGGCTCAACATTCCCGGGGGTTCCTATCTCATTCATGGCACCAACAACCCGGACGCCGTCGGGATGGCCGTGACCCACGGTTGCCTGCGCATGTATCCGGAAGATGTTGCCGTGCTGTTCGATGCCGTCAAAGTCGGCACCAAGGTTCAGCTGATCAACGAACCGCTGAAGATGACTCGGGTCGACGGTGAGATCTGGATCGAGGTGCATCCGCCGGTCGACGAGCAGGGGCAACTCGCTCAAGTGAAACTGACCGATTTCGAGCAGCGGCTCGACACCTTGCTTGGCGACACGGCGGTCGCCATCAACTGGGACATTGCGATCGAAGCGCTGCGCGAGGCGACAGGTATCCCGGTGATGATCGGGCTCGAGTTGACGCCGCAGGGCTAGGCGAGGGCCGTGTGATGGCCGCCGTCCACCGGCAGAATCACGCCGTTGACGAACGAACCGGCGTCGCTCGCCAGCAGCAAAGCGGGCCCGATGAGTTCCTCGAGTCGACCAGCGCGGCCCGGTGGGGTTTTTTTGAGATAGGCGATCCCCTCCTCGGTGGCAAAGAAATCGGCGTTCATCTCGGTGACGAACCATCCGGGTGCGATGCCATTGACGCGTATGCCGTGACGCACGAACTCGAGCGCCATCGCGCGCGTCGCGTGGGCGAGTGCCGCTTTCGAGGCCGAGTAGGCGGCGTGACCGGCGCCAACGCCGATGCCGAGCACCGATGTCACGTTGATGATGCTGCCGCGACGTTTCGCCGCAACCAAACGCCGCGCTGCCTCCTGCGACACGTTCCACGCTGCCGTGAAGTTGGTCGCCATCGTCGACTCGAGCGTCTGGGCGTCGGTTTTGAGAAAGAGTGCCGGCTTGGCGATACCGGCGTTGTTGAGAATGACGTCGGGCACGCCGAGCTTTGCAGTGACCTCGTCGAAGGCCCGCGTGATGCCGTCGCGGTCGGTCACGTCGAGCGCAACCGCCATCGCTTTACCACCCGTCGCCGAGATGGCCTCGGCCATTTCGGCGAGCCGATCGACGCGTCGTGCCGTCAGGGCAACCCTCGCGCCGGCGCGCGCGAAGGCGAGGGCGAGTGCTTGGCCGATGCCACTCGAGGCGCCGGTGACGAAGGCCACTTTGCCATCGAGCCGGAATGAACTGCGCAAGTCCATCGCGACATCCGGCGCGGACTCGTTTGCCTGCGGGGTGTTGGTCATGCGAAGGATGATACCGTAGGCGCCATGAGCGATCTGATCGACCATCCCGAGACAGCGGCCTTCGTCCCGAGCGGTGTCATCACGCTCACGTCCGACTTCGGTCTGCGTGATCCTTTCGTCGGCGTGATGAAGGGTCGAATTTCGAGCGCCGCCTCGGCCGTACGCGTCATCGATTTGACCCACGAGATCCTCGCGCATTGGCCGGCCGAGGCGGGGTTCTGGTTGGCGCGTTCGTATCGTTATTTTCCGATCGGCACCGTGCACGTTGCGGTGGTCGACCCGGGTGTCGGAACGGCACGCGACATCGCGATGGTCCTGGCGGAGGGGCATTTGTTCCTCGCGCCGGACAATGGGTTGCTGGCGGACGTGGTCGAGCAGACGCCTAACGCGCAGCTCTGGCATCTCGATACGCGTGGTCTCGCATCGCTCGGAATCAACAAGCCAAGCGCCACGTTCCATGGTCGCGATATCTTTGCTCCGGTCGCGGCGGCGCTCGCGTCGCGACAGATCTCCGTCGAGCAGCTCGGCCGCCGCGTCGACTCCCTGGTGCCGAGTTGGGTGGACGAACCCACGACGAGTCGCGATCGCGTCAACGGTGTCGTCATCACCATCGACCATTTCGGCAATCTGATCACCAACGTCGGGCAGGCTTCGTGTAGCGGATTCGTCGATCCGATCGTGCACGCCGGCAAGTTGGCGTTGCCGCTGCGTCGCACCTACGGCGATGTGACACCGGGCGATCCCATCGCGCTATTCAATTCATTCGGCGTCATCGAGATCGCCGTCGCCGAGCGTCGTGCTGCCGATGTGCTCGGACTTTCGCGGGGCGCGCCCATCACCGTCCGCGACGGCGTTCGCCGCATCTGAACTTGCGCGCGGGCGCGTTTTCGTTATAGTTACGCGTCGTTTTTTGCGGGTTGCACGTAACCCGTTGATTTTAAAAGGTTTCATCATGTCCGAACGAGATTCCGAAGGCTTCGAGCTCGACGAAGAAATGCTGAGCGAGGCAGCCAGCAACGAAGATGACAACGACTACGACCGCTTTCTCGATCGTGTCGATCGACGCGCTCGGCCCGTTCCGGGCAAGCGGGGGAAGGCAGCGTGGAGCAAGCTCGAAGAGGTGCTCGCGGACAAAAAACTCGCCAAGGATCTGCGCGACATCTACGACGACGAAATCTGACCTTCAGGGCGCATCGATGGCCACTTCAGGGGTGACTTGGATCGTTCTGAAGTTCGGCGGCACCAGCGTCTCCTCAGAACCCAATTGGCGCAGTATCGCGGCCACCGCGCGTGATCGTTTGGCGCGCGGCGCGCGAGTGTTGATTGTTCACTCGGCGCTCAGCGGTGTGACCGACCGCCTGGAAAAACTGCTTGCAGCGGCGCTGCTCGGACAGCACGCCGAATCTTTGCAGGCGCTGCGCGAACGGCACATGGAGCTCGCGCGAGCACTTGGCATCGACATCCACGCGGCCCTCGCGCCCTGGTTCGAAGAGCTCGAGCAAAGGCTGGCCGACATCCGCAGCGCCGCAACGATCTCTGATCGTGCCCGAGCGCAGGTCATGGCGCTGGGGGAGATCCTCGCGACGGTCATCGGCGAGCGTTACCTGGGCAGCCAGGGTCTGAGCGCGGCATGGGTCGATGCGCGGACCTTGTTACGCGCGGAAGCACGCGATTCGGCGACTGCGAAAGCAGAGTTCCTGTCGGCAACCTGCGATTTTCGCCCCAATTCTTTGGTGCAGCAGAGGCTCGCGAGCTTGTCGCCCTTGGTCATCACCCAGGGTTTCATCGCCAGCAACGAGGCGGGAGACACCGTATTGCTCGGTCGTGGTGGTTCGGACACGTCGGGTGCGTACCTCGCGGCGCTGCTGCAGGCGCAGCAACTCGAAATCTGGACGGACGTGCCCGGCATGTTCAGTGCGAATCCGCGCTCCACGCCGAGCGCGCGTCAGTTGCTGGAACTGACCTACGACGAAGCGCAGGAGATCGCGACCGCCGGCGCGAAGGTTCTCCATCCGCGCTGTTTGCTGCCAGCAAGACAATACGATATTCCTCTTTTCGTCTACGCGACGCAGGTGCCGCGATTGCGCGGCACGCGCATCAGCACGCAGCCGGTCAATGAGGCGGCACAGGTGAAGGCCGTATGCGTCAAAAAAGGCGTGACGCTCGTATCGCTGGAAAGTCCGGGCATGTGGCACCAAGTCGGTTTTCTGGCCGATGCCTTCCAGGTTTTCAAACGGCATGGTCTCTCGGTCGATCTGGTGTCGACCTCGGAAACGAACGTGACGGTGTCGCTCGATCCGCAGGCCAACACGCTCGATAGCGAAGCGCTTGCTCGCCTGCAAACCGAACTTGCAGCGCTATGCCGTGCCGAAATCATCGGTCCCTGCGCCTCGGTGAGCCTCGTCGGTCGCAACATTCGCAGTATCCTCCATCAGCTCGGACCGGCACTCGAGTTGTTTGCAGAGCAGCGGATCTACCTCGTAAGCCAGGCCGCTAACGATCTCAATCTGACCTTCGTCGTCGATGAGTCGCAAGGCGACCGGCTGGTCGAGGGCTTGCATCATTTGCTGGTCGAACCCGTGCGGGACGATGCCGTGCTCGGCCCGAGCTGGCAGCAACTGTTCAAGGCGCAAGAAGACACTGCGACTGCGACGACGAGCTGGTGGCGCGAGCGTCGGGGCGAGCTGCTCGAGTTGATGTCGGCTCGAGAGGCAGCCTACGTTTACGATGCCCGTACGGTGGCACAGCGTTGTCGTGCTTTGAAGTCGCTGCGATCGATTTCGCGGGTCTCCTATGCGATGAAAGCCAACTCGCATCCGGCACTGCTGCAGCGCATTCATGCCGAAGGTCTGAAAATCGAGTGCGTGTCGCGCGGCGAAGTAGAGCGCGCGCGCGCAGCCATCCCCGGGTTGCAGCCCAGCGAGATCTTGTTCACGCCGAATTTTGCTGCGCGCGATGAGTATGTCTGGGCGCTCGCCGAGGGCATCCACCTCACGCTCGACAATTTGCATCCGCTGCAGCAGTGGCCGGAGTTGTTCGCCGGCCGTGAAATCTTCGTTCGTCTCGATCCCGGGACGGGGCGCGGCCATCACGCACACGTACGCACCGGCGGTAGCCAATCGAAGTTCGGCATTGCGCGCGGCGAGCTCGATGCCTTGCAGCACGCAATTCGCAAGACCGGAGCCACCGTGACCGGACTGCATGCGCACACGGGCAGTGGCGTGTTCGAGGTGCGCAACTGGCGCGAGGTCGCCGACTACTTTGCATCGCTGCGCGCGCAATTCCCGCAGGTACGAGTACTCGACTTGGGGGGCGGACTCGGCGTCCCGGACAAGGTGGGCGGTCACGCCTTCGACATCGCAGCGCTCGACACCTCATTGCTCGAGTTCAAACAACGACTTCCGGGCGTGGAGTTGTGGCTGGAACCGGGTCGTTTCGTGGTGGCCGAGGCGGGCGTGTTACTGGCTCGCGTGACGCAGCTCAAGGCCAAGGGCGAGGCCGCATTCGTCGGAGTCGCCACCGGCATGAATTCATTGATCCGCCCGGCGCTCTACGGCGCACATCACGACATCGTCAATCTCACGCGACTCGACGAACGTTGCAGTCTGCGCTGCGACATCGTCGGTCCGATATGCGAAACCGGCGACGTCCTGGGTCACGATCGCCTCTTGCCGCAGAGCACGGCGGAAGGCGACGTACTTTTGATTGCGACTGCCGGGGCGTACGGCGCCTCGATGGCGTCGCACTACAACTTGCGCGACCCGGCGGCGGAACTGCTGCTCGCCTGAGATCGCGAGCGGCGATCGGCGGCAGAGCTCTTCAGCGGCGCGCGGCGTGCCGACGTCGAAGCTCCTCATCGACGGCGGCAAGAGGTAGGCCCCGCGCTCGCAAAGCCACCGTCAGGTGATAGAGCAGATCGGCAGCCTCGCCAATGAATTCGGCATCGCTGCCCGAAGCGGCGGCGAGAGCGGTTTCGAGCCCCTCTTCGCCCACTTTCTGGGCGAGACGCTTCGGCCCCTCGCTCGCGAGTTTTGCGGTGTAGCTGTCGGGTGCTGCGGCTGCGAGCCGCGATGCAACGATCGATTCGAGCTGGCTCACGAAACTCAAAGCGGACGTAGCGGGTTCGCGTTGCAACAGCGCGTCGCCCGCGAAGCAGGTGAGGGTACCTTGATGACAAGCCGGACCCCGGGCGCGCACCAGCAAGAGCAAGGTGTCGCGATCACAATCGGTGTGGCAGGCGACGAGTGTGAGCGCGTTGCCCGACGTTTCGCCTTTTTCCCAGAGCGCCGAACGGCTGCGACTCCAGAACACGGCGCGTCCGCGCTGCAAGGTGAGTTGCAAGGCTTCGGGATTCATCCACGCGAGCATCAAAACCTCGCCGCTGTCGACGTCCTGCGCGATCGCCGGCAACAGACGTCCTTCGCCGAAGGCGACTTCGGACACGTTTGCGAGGGTAACAATCATGGTCGGATCTCCACGCCTGCCGCGCGCAGCGCTGTTTTGAGTTCGCGGATGACGATGTTGCCCGAGTGGAAAACACTCGCGGCCAAAGCCGCATCGACATTCGCCGCCTTGAAGACGTCGATGAAATGGCTGGGCGCGCCCGCACCACCTGAGGCGACGAGTGGCACCCGACAGGCGGCACGCATCCTCGCGAGCTGCTCGATGTCGTAGCCGCGGCGGACGCCATCGCTCGCCATGCAGTTGAGCACGATTTCACCGGCTCCTCGATCCTGCGCTTCAGTCAGCCACGCCAACGTCGAGCGCCCGGCATCGCGAGCGCGGTTCGGATCGCCGGTGTATTGATGAACCCGGTAGCCCTCGACCGCCGTTTCACTGTCGATGCCGACTACGACACATTGGCTACCGAAGCGATGGGCGAGTGCGTCGATGAGCGACGGATTTTCGAGGGCAGGTGAATTCACCGAGATTTTTTCGGCGCCGGCATTGAGAATGGCTTCGGCATCGGCGACGCTGCGAATGCCACCCGCTACGCAGAAGGGGATGTCGAGCACGCGCGCGACGCGCGCGACCCAGGTCCGATCGACGCTGCGGCCTTCCGGGCTTGCCGTGATGTCGTAGAAGACCAACTCATCGGCCCCCTCATCGCGATAGCGCGCCGCGAGCTCGAGGATGTCGCCCACCACGCGATGATCACGAAAACGCACGCCTTTGACCACTTGGCCATCGCGAACGTCGAGACAGGGAATGATGCGTCGCGCCAGCATACTCAGCCACGTACCCAGGCTTGCAGTTCATCGTCGCTCAACATCCCCTCGAGCAGCGCTTTGCCACTGACCGCCGCGTGCATGCCGAGCGCGCGAAGCTCGGCGAGATCGCCGACGTGGCGAACGCCGCCGGAGGCTTGCCAGGACAGCTGTGGATAGCGTTGCCGGCACTCGCGATACAAATCGACGTTGGGGCCCTGCATTGCTCCGTCGCGTGCGACGTCGGTACACAGCACGTGTCGCAGACCGGCGTTCAAAAAAAGGTCGACAGCTTGCCACAAGGACAGTGCGGAGCCCTGCGTCCAACCACGGGTCTGAACCATGGGAATACCTTCTTGCAAACGAATGTCGAGTGCGAGGCAAACACGCTCGGCGCCGTGACGGTTGAGCCAGTCCGCGACGGCTTGCGGCTGCTCGACGGCGGCGCTGCCGACGACGACGCGGGCGACGCCTCCCTCAAGCAGGGCTTCGACGACCTGCAAGGAGCGGATGCCACCGCCAACCTGGAGGTTGATCTTGCGCGACGCGGCAAGATCGAGAATGAAGCGACGATTCGCGAGCGTACCGTCGCGCGCGCCATCGAGGTCGACCAGATGCAGCCATGGGGCGCCAGCCGCGACGTAGCGATCGACGAGGCTCATAGGCTCGAGGTCGTAGCGGGTCTCGCGCGCGAAGTCGCCCTGCAGCAGCCGCACGCAGCGACCGCCACGAAGATCGATGGAAGGGATGAGTTTCATGTGTTTGCAGTCATGAAATTGGCGAGCAAGCGCGCACCGGATTGACCCGAGCGCTCCGGATGGAATTGCACGCCACAAAAGTTCCGATGACGAACCACTGCGGCGTACGGCTCGCCGTGCTCGACCGTCGCGATGACGGAGCTTGCCGAGGCGGGCGCGTAGTAACCGTGAACGAAATAAAACCAGTCATCGTTGGAAAGTCCGTGCAACAGCGGGTCATCCCGTTCGATTTTCAGCGTGTTCCATCCCATGTGTGGCACGGATCGTCCGGGTGTCGCGGCCATCCGCTCGATGCGACCGGGCAACAAACCGAGCCCCGAGGTGTCCCCCTCGGCAGAGTGCTCGAACAACAATTGCATTCCGAGACAGATCCCGAGCACCGGAGCGGACAACGCGCGGATGACCGGGGTCAGCGTCAATTCCTCGAGACGGCTCATGATGGCCGCGGCATTACCCACGCCGGGCAGTAGTACGCGGTCCGCACTCGATATGATCGCGGCATCGGTGGTAACGCAGGCGCGCACCCCGAGCCGCTCGAGGGCATAGTCCAGGGAGGCGAGATTCGCGCCACCCGAATCGACGACGACGATCGCCTCGTTGCGCTTGGCGGAGCGAGTGTGCGTCACAGTACCCCTTTGGTGCTCGGCAGTTCTTCGCCCTCGCGTCGCAACGCGACGCGCAGCGCACGTCCTACCGCCTTGAAGCAGGACTCGACTTGGTGGTGCGTGTTGTCGCCGGTGACGCTGACGTGGATTGCAGCACCCAAAGAATCGGCCAGCGAGCGGAAAAAATGCGGTACGAGTTCGGTGGGCAAACCACCTACTTGATCTCGCGAAAACTTGCCCTCGAAGACGGTGTAGGAGCGACCCGAGAGATCGATGGCGACTTGCGCGCGCGCCTCGTCCATCGGCAACAGAAAGCCGTAACGACCAATGCCGCGCTTGTCCCCCAAGGCCTTGCGCAGCGCCTCACCCAGCGCGAGGGCGCAATCCTCGACGGTGTGGTGTTCGTCGACCTGCAGATCGCCCTGGCACTCGAGCCGTAGAGCGAATCCACCGTGTTTTGCGATCTGCTCGAGCATGTGGTCGAAGAAGCCGATGCCGGTCTGGGCGTGGATCGGATCTTCGGCATCCAGATCGACGCTGACTTTGATGGCGGTTTCGCGGGTCACGCGCTCGATGAGCGCTCGGCGCGCCACGATGCTGGCGACGATGGCGGGCCAAGTTTCGGCAGGGGTGCCGGTCAACGACAGTTTGAAGGCTTGCACGCCGAGGTTGCGACCGAACTGCAAATCGGTATCGCGATCGCCCACCATGGCGCTCGCAGCAAGATCGATCTTGCGCTCTGCGACCCAGCGATCGACCAATGACGTCTTGGGTTTGCGACAGTCGCAGCCATCGTTCTTGCGATGAGGACAAACGAAGATTTCGTCGAAGACGATGCCCTGTGAGGCAAAGCTGTCGACGATGAATTGCTGCGTCCGCTCGAAGTCGGACAGCGGAAAAGAGTCCGTTCCGAGGCCGTCTTGGTTGGTGACCATCGCGAGGCGATATCCGGCCGCCTGCAATTTGGCGAGCGCTGCGAACACTCCAGGAAAGAAACGGATTTTCTCCAGACGATCAACTTGCTCGTCGGGCGGCTCTTCGACGAGGGTGCCATCTCGATCAAGAAAAACCACTTTCATCGCGTCGCACTCCTGTTGGCTACTTCGATGACGCGGGCATTTTGCTCGGGCGTGCCCACGGTGATTCGCAGCGCCTGACCCAGACCCGCTTTGCCCGAGAAATCACGCACCAGCAAACCCGCATCGCGCAAGCGACTCGCGAGTGCGGCGGCATCCAATGCCTCGATCAGCACGAAGTTGGCGTCGCTGGCCCACACCTTGCGGACGGATGGCGCGCGGGACAAACCGTCAGCGAGAGTTGAGCGCTCGCGCAACAGCGTGGCGATGCGGGCACGCGTCACTTCGAGCGCACCGGGCTGTACCGCAGCCCAAGCCTCGGCGGTGCTGCTCGCGGCGATCGCGTAGGGCGGTATCAGTTTGCGCAAGAGGGCAATCACGGCCGGGGCTGCAACGATCGTGCCGATGCGCGAGCCCGCAAGACCATGCGCCTTCGACAGGGTGCGCAACACGATCAGATGCGGGTGCGATGCAAGACGCTGGCACCAAGACCCTGCACTCGAAAATTCGGCGTACGCCTCGTCGATGACCACGAGCGTGCGTCCGCGCGCCGCATCGAGAATTCGCTCGATCGACGCCGTGGACATTGCATTGCCCGTGGGGTTGTTCGGCGAACAGAGCCAGACGATCTTCGCCCCGCCGTCGATGGCGTCGAGGATGCGCGGGACGTCGAGCTCGAAGTGGGTGAGCAAAGGAACTTCGACGAGGCGTAGTCCCTGCGCCGCGGCGGCGACGGCGTACATCCCGAACGTCGGTGGGCAGGTGACGACGCTATCGGTGCCTGCCGTACAAAATGCACGGGTGAGGAGATCGATGCCCTCGTCACTTCCGCGACCGAGGAGCACCGAATCGGGCGCTACCTCGTAGAGTTCGGCGAGCGCTTGCACGAGTTGCGCGGGTTGTGGCTCGGGGTAGCGATTGAGCGGGTCGGCATCGAAGGTCGGTGACCAGGGAGATTCGTTGGCGTGCAATCTCTCGAAACGCGGATCCCAGTGAGCATGTTCGTAGGCGCGCATCGCCAGAATCTCTGGGCGGGCGAGGCGGCGGACGAGCTCCGCCGCCCCGTCGCCTTCAAAGTATTCGCTCGATGCGCTTTCTTTCGAGGAAAGAGCCTGCAAACGAACGTCCACGGCGAGCGCGTGGGCATCGAGACCCTCGAGGCCGGCGAGCGTGCTTGCAGTTGGACCGAGATCGGCGAGCCCCTGCGGCGAGAGCTCCTGGACCGTGATTCGCCGTTGAAAGTCGGCAACCGAGAGGCCGCTGTACGCGCGCGCGAAGCCATAGGTCGGCAAGACGTGGTTGGTCCCGGAACA
>RGYP01000350.1 GCA_010031985.1 Gammaproteobacteria bacterium | reverse complement strand
ATGTTGTCGATCACTTCCTGCGGATGGCATGCCATCACGCCGAGTTTGTCGACGTTCCACGGCACCCAATGCGGCTGCCCGTATTCGCTCAGTGGCGGCAGGTCGAAGTCGGGTTCACCGCCTTCGGGATCGTGCCACATGAAAACGAGTCCGGCGTGCTCGCGGACCGGCCAACTTTTGACGCTGGCGGCTTTGGGAATTGCGCCGTTGTAGTAGGGAATGTGGTTGCAGCGACCGTCCGCACCGAAACGCCAAGCGTGATAAGGGCACTGGATGTCGTCGTCAATCACGTGCCCGTCACGGGCGGTGTAGGACGTTTTATTTTTGGCGAGGTGCGTGCCCATGTGTGGGCAATACGCGTCGAGCAGGATGACCTTGCCGCTTTTCTTGCCCCGATAGAGGGCGAAATCGCGACCAAAGTAGCGCACGCCCTGCGGCTGGTCGGTCACCTCGCTCGAGATGCCGACCATGAACCAGCCGCGCGGGAAGGTGTGCGGCCCTATGCTGTAGTCCGCGGTCTTGGCCATGGCGTCAGACGAAGAAATCTTGAGGCTGCTCGCCCATGTACATGCCGCCGAGCGTCGAGCCGATCAGGTTCGGATCGTTCGCGACGTGCGCCCGCGCCGCGTTGGCGTCGAGCCAGTAACGAATGATCGGGCTGTCGGTGTAGATCGCGCGGCCACCGAGCAGCGGCATCAGATCGTCGATGAGGTCGGCGCAGCGGCGACCAATTTGCGAGGACTGGTAGCGGTAGCGCACGCGCTGTTCCATGGTGAGCTCGCCGCCCGCGCGCACCGTCGCCATCATCTCGTCGAAATTGCGATAGAGCAGGGTCTTCATTTCATCGACGGCCGACTGCGTGCGGGCGGCGGCGAGGATTGCGTTCGTATCTTGCTTGGTAGCCTTGCCGGTGTTGGTCGACACGCGCTTCTTGCCGATGTCGACGAAGGCATCGAGTGCGCCCTGTACGGCGCCGATGCTCGCCGTCGAGACGGAACGGACGAACACTTGCGCCCACGGCAATTTGTAGAGCGGGCCTGTGTTGACCGACTGACCCGGGTTTTTGCACATGAAACCGTCGACGGCCTTGTGCGTACGGTACTCCGGGATGAACGCGTTCTCGACCACGATGTCCTGGCTGCCCGTCGCTTGCATGCCGAAGGTGTGCCAGTTGTCGAGAATTTTGTAGTCCTTGCGCGGCAGCAGGAAAGTGCGCATCTCGGGCGGTCCGTCTTTGCTGAAGATCAGCGCACCGAGCAGGATCCAGTCGCAATACTCACTGCCGCTCGAGAAGCCCCAGCGCCCCGAGAGCCTGAAACCGCCCTCGACGACTTCGACTTTGCCGACCGGCTGGTACGAGGAGCTGACGAGCGTGTCGGGATTCGAGCCCCACACTTCGGCCTGCGCCCGATCGTCGAACAGTGCGAGCTGATAGGGGTGACAGCCGACCACGCCGAGCACCCAAGCCGTCGACATGCAGGCCTCGGCCAGCGTCATCTGCACGTCAAAGAAAACCTGCGGATCCATCTCGTAGCCGCCGTAGCGCTTCGGCTGCAAGATGCGGAAGAAGCCGGCCTCCACCATTTCGCGCATGGTCTCTGCAGGCATTCGGCGATTGGCGTAGGCCTCGGCCTGGCGTGCTTTGAGCGCGGGCAACATGGCACGGGCGCGACGAACGAGTTCGGCGCGAGTCGGAATCTGATCCTCGAGAACGTGGGCGGCGGCGGTGGCCATGGTGATCCCCCTGATGGATGTCTGAGGCTGATGAGTGTCTGACCCGGTGCCGATGCTAGCGCCGGGGGGTGGGGGTGCGCAAGCGTGATGCGTAAAATACAGAGGGTCTTTTTACGCATTTGAACGTTCGGGCGTCCGGAAATCGTATTCTCCGTCGTTTTCGGCGACTGGTTCTACGAACCGGGTTTGCCGCTCCGTTGAAAACGCACTATCGTTGGATACCGTCAGGGGGGTCGACGGGGGGTATATGACAATGAGTGACATCGTGGCTTCCGCCGTCGCCGAGGGGGGGCCGCCGAAGGCCAAAATCCGCCAACTGCCGAGCGGCTACGAGCTGCATTTCCACGATACTGGAGCAGCGAGTCGCAAGAGCGGCGGGTCGACCGTGGTACTGCTGCAGGGTAGTGGCCCGGGGGCGAACGGTTGGAGCAACTTCCGCCATAACATCGAGCCGCTGCGCGCTGCCGGGCACCGCGTCATTGTCCC
>RGYP01000349.1 GCA_010031985.1 Gammaproteobacteria bacterium | reverse complement strand
TGTTACCGTACATGGCATCGAACAGCGGTTGCGGATCGGCCTGCAGGGCGCGCTCGACTTCGCCTGCATACTGCAGGACCTCGGCAGCGCTCCACTGCGGTACCACGCCGGCATGGACCATGAGATCGGTTCCTTCGCTCACCGCCAGCGGCTGCAGCAGCAGCCATTCGAGCAGCGCGTGTCGATCGGCCGCGCTCAGTATAGCCTCGAGCGTGTCGTCCTCACGCAGTTTGCGCCGGCTACCGAAGGCGACGGCCAGCAGATGCAGATCGTGATTGCCCAGCACCACGCGCGCATTGGCACCGAGCGCGCGCACGAAGCGCAGTACGGCGAGGGAATCGGGTCCGCGATTGACGAGATCGCCAACGAACCAGAGTTGATCGCGATCGGCGCTGAAGCGGATATCTTTGAGTAGGGCCTGCAGTTCGGCGAGGCAGCCCTGCAGATCTCCGATGGCAATCCGCGCCACTCAGTTCGCCTCGACTACTGCTGCGAGCGCAGCGAATTGCGTCGGTGACAGCGTCTCGGGACGTGCACCGGGATCGATGCCGCAGGCGACGATCTTCTCGGCGTCGAGCAGCGAACGCAGCGCGTTGCGCAGCGTCTTGCGGCGCTGCGAAAAAGCGGCCGACACCACTCGCGCATAGCGCGCATCCACCGCAAATTCAGGCGTTTGCCGTATCCGCAGTCGCGCGACTGCCGACCACACTTGTGGCACGGGCCGGAACGCACCAGGACCGACATCGAACAAATGCTCGGCGATCACCCAGGGTGCGAGCATGACGGTGAGACGTCCGTAGTCGCCGCTGCCCGGGGAGGCACAGATGCGCTCGATCACTTCGCGCTGCAGCATGATGTGCAGATCGGCGATCGAGGCTCTGGCCTCGAGCAAATGGAAGAGCAGCGGCGTCGAGACGTTGTAGGGCAGGTTGCCGATCACGCGCAGCCGCCGGCCACGACTCGTCGCCAGAGCTGCGAAATCGAATTTCAGGGCGTCGGCTTCGTGCAGCATCAGACCACGACTGGCGAGCCGTCCGCGCAACTCGGCGGCCAGATCGCGATCGATTTCGATCGCATCGAGGGCAGCGCAGCGTTCGAGCAGGGGTTCGGTGAGCGCGCCACGACCCGGGCCGATCTCGACCAGCGCTTCGTCCGGCTGCGGATCGATCGCCTCGACGATGTGTGCGATGACCTGCGGGTCGTGCAGGAAGTTTTGACCGAAGCGCTTTCGAGCAAAGACCAATTCGCGTCTCAACGTTGCGCAGCGCGCCGACGCTGCACGAGATCGACCGCAAGTTCGACGGCGGCACGCAGACTGCCGACATCGGCCCGGCCGCTCCCGGCGAGCGTGAGGGCGGTGCCATGATCCACCGAGGTGCGAATCACCGGCAGACCGAGCGTGACGTTGACCGCGTGACCAAAGCCCGCGTGTTTGAGCACCGGCAAGCCCTGATCGTGAAACATGGCGAGATAAGCGTCGGCCTTGGCCATCGCGCGTGGCACGAAGGCCGTGTCGGCGGGTACGGGCCCGTAGGCGTCGATACCGATGGCGCGCGCCGCCTCGATCGCCGGCGCGATTTCGCGCAGGTCTTCCTCGCCGAGCAGTCCGTTCTCGCCCGCATGGGGATTGAGACCGCAAACGGCGATGCGCGGTCGTGCGATCCCGAAAGCGCTTTTCAGGTCGTGATGCATGATGCGCAGGATCTCGAGCAGCGCGGACGCTTTGATCGCATCGGGCACGCGGCGCAGCGGCAGATGTGTGGTGGCGAGCGCCACGCGCAAATTGCCTGCGACCAGCATCATCACGGGCTTCGGGGCCCCGCAGCGTTCCGCGAGATATTCGGTATGACCCGAAAACGCCACGCCCGATTCGGCGATTACGCTTTTTTGCACCGGCGCGGTGACCATCGCGTCGAAGTCGCCACGACGCACGCCATCGAGCGCATCGTCGAGCAGACCGAGTACGTAGGCGGCGTTGCGCCCGTCGAGCTCGCCTGCCCGGGAAAGGGTCGCGAGCGGTCGATGCAGAATTTTCAGATGATCGAGTCGCGAATCTTTGGGAGCTCGAGTCTCGAGCAGGCCGCGATCGACGAGACAGCTGATTTCGCAGGGCGGCAGGGTGGTGTTGGTGAGCTGCGCACACAGCTCCGGGCCGATGCCCGCAGGCTCGCCCGAGGTGATGACGATGCGCGGCGGATCAGCTCTTGATGTCGACATACGCCTCGTC
>RGYP01000348.1 GCA_010031985.1 Gammaproteobacteria bacterium | reverse complement strand
CCGCAGCGAAAGCCGACGGTGCGCGCTTGGTGTGCGGCGGCGATGAAGTCGAGCACACGCGCGTGTTGACGGGCCGAGTTGACCGGTCCCATCTCGGAATCGAGCGACAGCGGATTGCCGAGCCGCAGCGCCGACAATTTGGCAGCGATACGCTCGACGATCTCGTCGTGCACCGACTCGTGCAGCAGCAGCCGACTCGTGGAGCCGCATGACTGCCCCGCCCACGAAAAATTCATGCCGGCGACGGCCATCTCGACCGCGCGATCCAAATCGGCGTCAGGAAATACGATAAAGGGATTCTTGCCGCCGAGCTCGAGCGTGACGTGCTTGACGGAGGATTCGGCTGCCGCGCGCTGAATGGCGAGCCCGGTGGCAACCGAGCCCGTGAAACCGATCCGCCTCACGAGCTGGTGACGCACGAGCGCATCGCCCGCCGGACTGCCATGCCCGTGGATGACGTTGACGAGCCCGCGTGGCAAGACCTCTCGGCACAACTCGCCAAGGATGCCGCCAGTCATCGGACTCGTCTCGGGTGTCTTGACGACCACGGCATTGCCCGCCATGAGCGGCGCCGCGAGATGTGCCGCCGCGAACATGAAAGGATGATTGAAGGGCACGATACGGGCTACCACCCCGTAAGGCTCGCGCAGCGTCAGGTGCAAGCCCTGTGCTGTCGCCGGAATCGTCTCGCCCTTGAGCTCCGAGCCGAGACCCGCAAAATATTCGAGGTAACCGGCTGCGATTTGGATATCCGCCTGCAGTTTGGCGAGCGTGTTGCCGGTATCACGCGCCTCGAGCTCGAGGATTTCCTTGCCGCGAGCGCGGATCGCCGCCGCCAGCGCACGCAGCTGCGCCGCACGCTCCCATACCGATAGGGATTTCCAGGCGATCTGCGCTCGTGCCGCCGCTTGCACCGCAAGATCGACGTCGCCCGCGGTCGCTGCCGGCACCCGCCCGACGGGCGCCAGCGTCGCCGGATCATGCGAGTCGATCCATTGCCCGCGCGCGCCGCCCTCACCTGCGGTGAGTTCGCCATCGATCAACATCAAACCGTCTTTGCAAGTCGGAGTCATTGCGCAGGCTCGACGATGAGGTGCTTGCGGCGAATCGCCGGCGTCTCGATGACCTGTACCGCGCCCGACGGCCAGGTGACCTCGATACGATCCACCTTCTCGCGCCCCCCGAGCCCGAAGGTGAGCACCGGATCGTTGGTCGAGTTGTACCCGTGCGCGCTTTGCAATTCGTGGTACTGCACCAGATCGCCGGCGACGACCCGCACCCTCGCGCCATAGGCATTGCGATTGCTGCGCGTGCCCTGCAGCGCGATTTTGATCCAGGCGTTGCGATTGCCCGAATTAATGAACAAGCGATTTTGCCCCGCGACCGGGCTCACCTGCTTGCCCATCGCGTAATAGGTGCGGTTGGTGACGAAGAGATCGACGAAGCCGTCATCGTTGATGTCGGCGGCGCCCACCCCTGAGCCGATGCCGAGTCCCTCGGCTCCCGAGCCGCGCGTCACCTCGACGAAACTGCCGTCACCGCGATTACGCAGCAAGGTGTTCTCGGCCTGCTCCCAGGCAATGTAGAACTGCACGAACGGCGGGAAATCCGCGATGACGTCGTTGATCAGCACGTTCGAAGGGCCGCCGTTGTTCAGGTAAAGATCGACGTGGCCGTCGTTGTCGAAATCCGCTGCGACGCAGCCCCGCGCGCCGCGGATCACGCCGGCGCCGCTCTTGGCCGTGATGTCCTCGAATCCGAGCGCAGCTTTTTCCTTGAGACGATTGGCCAGCATCCGGCCCGCCTGATCGGCCATCGGCAGGTAGATGTCCATGTCGCCGTCATGATCGAAGTCGGCGATGCAGGCACCCTGCGCGTAACCCGGATTGATCAAGGGCAAGGCATTGGGTGGCCGTCGCTCGCGAGTGACGTCGACGAAACTGCCGTCGCCGCGGTTGCGCAATAGCAGCTTGCTGTCGCGCTCGTTGGTCACCAGCAGATCGGGCCAGCCATCTTGGTCGAAATCGATCCAATTGGGTGAGCCTTGTGCATTCGAATCTTTGAGCTTTGCTTGCACGGCAGCACCGGCCGCCAGCGTGACGTCGGTGAATCGCCAACCACCCTCGTTGCGAAACAGCGCGTTGTCGATGTCGCCGTCGGTGTTTTTCCAATAGATGTCGAGGTCGCCGTCGCGGTCGTAATCGGCACAGCCGACACCGCCTGCCGTATCACCGATACCAC
Organism: Gammaproteobacteria bacterium; assembly: GCA_010031985.1. GTDB lineage: Bacteria > Pseudomonadota > Gammaproteobacteria > Steroidobacterales > Steroidobacteraceae > UBA964. Next base: position 9 of record RGYP01000348.1, on the reverse strand, counting down.
CAATTTTTT
>RGYP01000347.1 GCA_010031985.1 Gammaproteobacteria bacterium | reverse complement strand
ACAGCTTCTTTCACAATAGCAACTAATAGAGGAATTACTCTTAGTACAGGAGGCGGAACTATTAATGTAAATTCAGGGATCACTACAATTTATGGCGGAACTATTTCTGGAACTACTACATTTACTAAAGATGGATTAGGTACATTTGTTTTAACAGGAACTAAAACAGATACTGCAAATCCAACATATATAGTTCTTAAACAAGGCACTTATATTGTAAGATCTGACTCTCCAAATATTGACGGTCAAACTTTTACAGGTGCTGGAGATTTAGTTATTGAACCAGCAAGCACAAGCTTTAGTACAAACCCACTTGATACGTTTAACATTCACCTTGTTGACGTTACAGGTGGTGTTCCAAATAGTGGATTATTAGGATCGTTAACAGTTGGTAAGAATGGAAACTTAAGCAGAGTAAATATCAGTGGAAGCCTTACAACTTATGGAAATCAAACTTTCTATGCTCCAGTTACTCAAAGTGCTGATGTTACATTAACAACAACAACTGGAATTATTAACTTTACCGGAACTTTAAACAGCGACAACTCTACACCAAAAAATTTAACAATAAGTGGCGGAACTCTTAAACTTGATGGAATAGTTGGCGCAACTAATCCTTTAAATAATATTACAACTACAAACGGCGGAGCATTAGATCTTAATGCTGCAATTTCTGGCACGGCTTCATTAACTGTTGCAGGAGTTTCTGATTTAGGTGCTGACGTTACAACTTCTGGAGCTCAGACTTACACAGGCGCAGTTACAGTTTCAGGAACTGGTCCTAGAACATTAACAGGGACAACAATTACTAATTCTTCAACAATAAATGGGGGTTCAATCGCTTTAGCAATTTCTGGTAACTCTTCAATTGGTGGAGCAATTACTTCAGTTACAAACTTTAGTGTATCAGGAACAACAGGAATTGGTGCTAACGTTTCAACAACTGGAACACAAACTTATACGGGCGCAGTTACAATCAACAGTGCTGATAGAATTTTAACAACAACTTCTGCTTCTGCAGGCGACACTATTGTTTTCGGTTCAACAGTAGACAGTGATGGCGCTACAGCAAGAGCTTTAACAATAACTACAGGTGGAAATACTCCAACTGTTAGATTTAATGGAGTAGTTGGTGGAACAAATCCAGTAGGAGCAATTGCAATTACAGGTGCTCTTGATCTTAACGCTATTATTCAAAAAACGTCTGACAGCTCAGCAGGTGCCACATCGTTAACTGTATCAGGAGTTTCTGATTTAGGTGCAAACGTTAATACATCTGGAATACAAACTTACACAGGCGCAGTTACATTAAGTGGAGCAGATAGAACATTAAAAGGCTCAACAATTACAAATTCATCAACCATTACTGGAGCTACATTCTCTTTAACTGAAACAGGTAATGCAGTTATTAACGGTGCAATTTCAGGTGTGAATATATTCAGCGTATCAGGAACAACAAGTGTTGGCGCTGACGTTTCAACAACTGGAACACAAACTCACTCAGGTGCTGTTACAGTAAATGGTGCTGCTAGAACTTTAACAACAACAGGTGATAACGTTACATTCTCAAGTACCGTAAATAGTGACTCGGGTGGAGCTAGAAATTTAACTATTGCAACTGGAACTGCAGCTACAGTTCAATTTAATGGAACTGTTGGAAATACTTATGCCTTAGGTGCAATTGCAATCACTGGAACAAGCGCTGCATTAGATCTTAATGCTGCAATTACAAATGCTACTTCATTATCAGTATCGGGAGCTTCTGATTTAGGAGCAAATGTTACAACAACTGGTAACTCTCAAACTTATTCAGGCCCTGTTACATTATCAACAAATACAACGCTAACTGATGCAGGAAACATTTTATTCAGCTCAACAGTAGATGGCGCTTACTCTTTAACTATTGTTAACACTAGCTCTGGAAATATAACATTTACAGGTGCTGTGGGTGGAACAACTCCTCTTACAGGACTTGATATTACAACAAATACATTAACTGCAGCTGCAATTAAATCTACAGGAACATTAAGTGTTAATAATGCCCTAGCAAGTTCAATCACTGGAATTATCAGTGATGGCACAACTGCATTAGCAGTAACAAAATCTGGAGTTGGCACATTAACTTTATCTGGAGCTAACACATATACTGGCGGCACTTCAGTTTCTAACGGAGTTATAAAAGCAGGCATTTCTTCAACGGGTTCAGTAACAAATGGAGCATTTGGTACAGGCACTGTAACAGTAAGCTCTACTGGT
>RGYP01000346.1 GCA_010031985.1 Gammaproteobacteria bacterium | reverse complement strand
CCGAGCTGATCGAGCACCGCCGTCGTGCGCGCGAAGCCGTGTTGTCGATGCGGGGCGAAGGTCATGATCGAGGTCGTGCCGCGTTCGCTCTCGGCCTGCACCGAGACCACGGGGTCGTCGGCATCGATGTCGCGTTCGGCGAGTACCCGAGTGTGCCAGGCGATCTCTTGCGGCGTATGGCGCAGAAAATAAGCATCGGAGAGCATGCCCCAGACGAGATCGACGCTCTCTTCATTGACCCCGGTCGCCGCCAACAGCTCGCGGGCTTGGGTCTGATTTTCCTGCTTGAGCTCTTCTTGGTCGACGGGCGTCTCGAGCCCGCGCCGCAGCGCACGTTTCACGCGCTCGTGAAATTCGCTGAAGAGCGAGGCCTTCCAGGAGTTCCAGAGCCGCGGGTTGGTGGCGCGGACGTCGGCAGCCGTCAGTACGTAGAGGTAGTCGAGGTGCGTCTCGTCGCCCACGAAACGCGCGAATTCATTGATGACCTTCGGATCGGAGATGTCCTGCTTTTGCGCGGTCAGCGACAGCTGCAGGTGGTTGCGCACCAGCCAGGCGACGAGCCGTGCGTCGTAGCGCGAAAGCCCCTGTTCGAGGCAGAACGACTCCGCATCGACGGAGCCGAGCTCCGAGTGATCGCCGCCGCGTCCCTTGGCGATGTCGTGAAAGAGCGCCGCGAGGTACGCCACTTCGGGCCGTGGCAGCGACTGCATGATCTGCGAGAGATTCGGCAGCTCGTGGTTGAAGCGCGGCAGCGCGAGACGGCGCAGATTGCTGACCACGAACAGGGTGTGCGCATCGACCGTGTAGGCGTGAAAGAGGTCGTACTGCATACGACCGACCACGCGGCCGAAGGAGGGGATGTAGCGCCCGAGCACGCCATAGGTGTTCATGCGACGCAATTCGTTGGTGACGCCCGCGGGGGCGCGCAGGATCTCGAGAAAGAGCCGATGATTACGCGGGTTCTGGCGGAACTCCTCGTCGATCAACCAAAGATTTTGCACGATGGCGCGGATGGTATGCGCGCGCACGCCGCGGATCTCGGGGTTTTGCTGCAGCAACGCGAACACTTCGAGCAGTGTCGAGGGTTGGCGCACGAAAATATCGTCGTGCAGGGCCTCGAGGTAGCCGTTGGTGAGCTGAAAGCGCGGGTTGAGTGGCTGCGGCGCAGCGCTCTCATCGAGGATGGCTTCGCGAAAGAGCTGCAGCAGCAACTCGTTGAGCAGGGTGACATCGAGCACAGTGCGGTAATAGCGCTGCATGAACTGCTCGACCGCCAGCGTGAAGGTCGCATCTTCGTAACCGAAGAGGCGTGCGAGCTTCATTTGATGATCGAACAGCAGGCGATCTTCACGCCGCCCGGTGAGCGTATGCAGCGCGAAGCGGACTTTCCAAAGAAAAGCCTGGGCCGCCTGCAGACGCCGTGCTTCGCCGACCGTCAAGAAGCCTTGGGTGGCGAGCTCTTCGAGGGTCTCGGCGCCGAAGTGACGCTTGGCGACCCAGGCGATGGTCTGGATGTCGCGCAGGCCGCCGGGGCCGGTTTTGACGTTGGGCTCGAGGTTGTAGGCGGTGTCGTTGGCCTTGGCGTGACGGTCCGCCTGCTCGCGCACCTTCGCTTCAAAGAAAGATTTGACCGGCCACAGATGCGCGGGTGCCAGCGCCTCGAGCATGGTCTCGACCAAAGGCGCCGAGCCTGCCAGCCGTCGCGCCTCGATCAGCGTGGTCATGATGCTGACATCGGCGGCGGCTTCGCTGCGGCACTCATCGATGGTGCGCACGCTATGACCGATTTCGATGCCGACATCCCAAAGAAAAGTCACGAAGCGTTCGAGCGCGGCGCGACCGGCGTCATCGAGTGTCGCCGGCACCAGCGTGAGGATGTCGACATCGGAGCAGGGTTGCAGTTCGCCGCGACCGTAGCCACCGACCGCGACCAGCGCCCAGTCGTTATCGTGACCGGGTAGCCGCGTACGCCAGATTTCGCGCAGCACGGCATCGACGAGCTGGGCGCGGGCATGGACCAAAGATTCGATCGACTCTTCGGCCTCGAAGCGTGCTTTGAGCTCGGCTTGGCCTTCGCGCAGCGCCTGGGCGTAGGCGGCAGCGGTGTGCCCCGCGGCCGCGAGACGAGCTGGCAATTCTTCGATCAGTGCTTGCGCCGGCATCAGGCCGCACCCTGGAGCAGCCCGGGTTCGCGCGAGCGGGCACCGAGGGTGAGCACTTCGTAGCCGGTGTCGGTGACGAGCACCGTGTGCTCCCACTGCGC
>RGYP01000345.1 GCA_010031985.1 Gammaproteobacteria bacterium | reverse complement strand
TGGATTTGACGACGCGGTCGAGCTCGACGAGCGTCGACAACAAAGATTCCATGCGCGCGAGCGGCCAGGCGTTCGGGCCATCGGAGAGCGCCTTGGCGGGATCCGGGTGGGTTTCCATGAAGAGCCCGGCGATGCCCGCGGCGACCGCGGCGCGCGCGAGCACCGGCACGAACTCGCGCTGTCCGCCCGAAGCACTGCCCTGACCGCCTGGCAACTGCACCGAGTGCGTGGCATCGAACACGACCGGGCAGCCCGTTGCGCGCATCACGGCGAGCGAGCGCATGTCGGAGACGAGGTTGTTGTAGCCGAAACTGAAGCCGCGCTCGCAGACCATGATGTCGGGATTACCCGTCGAGCGCGCCTTGTCGACGACGTTCTGCATCTCCCAAGGCGAGAGGAACTGGCCTTTCTTGATGTTGACGGGCTTGCCCTGCGAGGCCGCTGCGACGATGAAGTTGGTCTGTCGACAAAGAAAAGCCGGCGTCTGCAGCACATCGACGACGGAGGCCACCTCGGCGAGCGGCGTGTCCTCGTGCACGTCGGTGAGCACGGGCAGCGCGAACTTCTTGCGAATGCCCTCCAGCACCTTGAGTCCTGCATCCATGCCGGGACCGCGAAAGCTCGATCGCGACGAGCGGTTCGCCTTGTCGTAAGAGGCCTTGAAAATATAGTGCACACCGAGCCGCGAACAAAGTTCACGCACGCGACCCGCGACCTCCTCGCAGAGCGCTTCGCTCTCGATCACGCAGGGTCCCGCGATCAAAAAAAATGGTGCGCGAGCACCGACTTCGACGCCGGCGAGTTTCATCGCTTGACTCCGTGATGATGTGCGCGTGCGGCGGCAATGAAGCCGCTGAAGAGCGGATGTCCGTCCCGCGGATTGGAGGTGAATTCCGGATGGAACTGCGTGGCGACGAACCACGGGTGATCCGCGAGCTCGACGATCTCCACCAGATCGTCGCGCGACATCCCCGAGAACCCGAGCCCGGCTGCACGATAGCGATCGAGATAGTTGTTGTTGAACTCGTAACGATGACGATGCCGCTCGCGGATCACGGCTTTGCGATAAAGCCCTCGCGCCTTCGAGCCTTCGGCGAGCAGCACGTCCTGGCCGCCGAGGCGCATCGTCCCGCCGAGGTTGGAGGATTCGTCACGCGCCTGCGTGCCGCGCGCCGCATCCTGCCACTCGGTGATCAAGGCGATCACCGGGTGCGGCGTGGCACGGTTGAACTCGGTGCTCGTCGCGCCCTCGAGCCCAAGCACGTTGCGCCCGAACTCGATCACCGCGAGCTGCATACCGAGACAAATACCAAGGTAGGGCAGCTTGTGCTCGCGCGCATAGCGCACCGCAGCGATCTTGCCCTCGACGCCACGCTCGCCAAAACCACCCGGCACCAGGATCGCATCCATCTTCTCGAGCATGGCCGTGCCCTGCTCTTCGATGTCGGTCGACTCGATGAAGTGGATGTTCACGCGCGTGCGATTTTGCACTCCGGCATGCGTGAGCGCCTCGTTGAGAGACAGGTAGGAGTCGCGGTTCTGCACGTACTTGCCGACCATCGCGATGTCGACCTCGGCCTCGGGATGGGCCTTGGTCTCGACCACACGCCTCCATTCGGCGAGATCAGCCGGTTTCGCCTTCGATTCAAGTCGCAGTTTTTCGACCACGATGTCGTCGAGCCCCTGCTCGTGCAGCAGCATCGGTATTTCGTAGATGTCGCGCGCCTCGACCGCCGAGATGACGGCGCGCTGCTCGACGTTGGTGAACAGCGCGATCTTGCGTCGGTGCTCCGCCGGCAGCGGATCGCGCGCCCGACACAGCAAGATGTCGGGCTGAATGCCGATACCGCGTAATTCTTTGACTGAGTGCTGCGTGGGCTTGGTCTTGATCTCGTTGCCGCCGCCCACCACCGGCACCAGCGTGAGGTGCATGAAGATCGCCTGATTGCGACCGAGCTCGACGCCGATCTGGCGGATCGCCTCGAGAAAAGGCAGCGACTCGATGTCGCCGACCGTGCCGCCGATCTCCACCATGCAGACATCCGAGTCGCCCGCGCCTTGCATGATGCTGGCCTTGATCTCGTCGGTGATGTGCGGGATCACCTGCACGGTGGCGCCCAGATAATCGCCCCGACGCTCCTTGGCGATCACCCGCTCGTAGATCCGACCGGTCGTGAAGTTGCTGCTGCGCCCGGTGACCGTGCGTACGAAGCGCTCATAGTGACCGAGATCGAGATCAGTTTCGGTACCGTCGTCGGTGACGAATACCTCGCCGTGCTG
>RGYP01000344.1 GCA_010031985.1 Gammaproteobacteria bacterium | reverse complement strand
ATATAACTACAAGCTCTGGCTCTACTACACCTTTATATGCAGTTGACGGAGTTAGAAGAGTTGGCACTACAGTATGGGGTAAAAACGGTACATGGAATCCAAACGGATGGACAATTAATTCATATCAATATAGATGGAGAACATACTCAAGTTCTACGATAAGCGATTTAAATTTAGATTCACAAACTGCCTTGACCACATATTCAGGTGCAGTTTCTTTAAGTCTTCCTGCTTCTTATGATAGAAAATATTTAAGCTTTTTTATTCAGGCAAACTCTTCTGGAGGAACTGCATATAATGGATATGCAGAATCAGGAACTGAATATGGCGGAATTCAAATAGTAAGAAGTTCCCCATTAAATCTAACTACATCTTTAAGTTCATATAGCCCACAAGTTGGTACACAAATAACATATTCATCAACATGGGATGAAACAGATAGGTATGCTGCAGAATCTTATAGAACAACTGTATATTGGTATAGGAATTCATCAAACTCTACATCTGGCGGAACATATATTAGTAATGGAACAACATATACTCCCACTTCATCAGATTTAGGATATTATTTATATGTAGTTGAAACAAGATATAATTCTGGATCCGACTACGATCTTGGATTAAGTACTGGAGTTGAAGCAAAAATTATAACTACGTCTACAGTGGTTACTGGTTTAACTCCGCCAACTAGCGTATCCGTTTCATCTGTATCAAGATATAGTGATACAGAAACTTTAGTTACTTTAAGCCATAGTGGTGGATCTGGACCCTATTACCAAATGTACTGGATAGGTTCATCAACAACACCAGTAACAGCCAATTATGATGCTGCTTCTAATACAAGTAACAGTAGTATTAGCGAAGCATTTTCATTTGCCAATAATACAACTTATTATTTTTATGTCAGATCATCAAGTCAAAATATTGCTACTACGTTTACTAGTGGAACAGCAACAGCTGGAACATATAGTGCATACTCTAATATATCGCCACAACCATTTTATACATTTCAATCTCCATCTGGAGCAACATCTTCAATTTCTGGATCTAGTACTACTGGTAGCACGTTAACATTAACAGCAAATAGCCCAACAACAGCTGCCCCATCAGCAAGTATAACCACTATTGTTTGGCGAGTAAATGATGGTGGCACAGGAGGAAACTCATTTACTGGCGGTTCTGTATTACAAACTGGCGGCACATCCTTTGTAATACCAACATTTTTGTATGGAAGCGTATCGTCTGTTGGATATACAGTAAGAGCAGAAGTAACATGGAATAATGGAGTTGGTTCTCAAACTGCAAATTCTAATGGTATTGTAATTACTGCTCCACTAACTAAACTTGCAACTCCTACTGGAGTTAATGCTACTGATGCTAGAACAGATGGAATTAATATTACATGGAATGCAGTTTCTGGAGCCGCATATTACGGTGTTTGGTATGGACCAGCGCCAAGTTACGACAGTCTTGCTGACTTTGGCGGAAATAGAAATACAACTTTAATTACAGGAACATCTTATTTAGATACATCTATGGCTAATGGAGTAACTAGAGATTATTATGTTCAAGCATATAGATCTGGAGATCCAACTGGAACTAAATCTGAATGGGGAGGACCAGATTCTGGAACAAGGGCTGCTATTGTAAGCGCACCATCTGGAGGATCAGTATCTTTATCTGGAAGCAATACGCCAGGAAGTGTAATTACAGCATCAACAAGTGGATGGGCAAACAGTCCAACTTCATATGATGTTTACATCACGACAGCTTTATCTCCAAATATTCCAACATCATCTAGCACTCGTGTAGCAACAAACAGTCCAAATACAAGTACTACTGCTTCTTATACAATTACTTCAAGTGATGCAGTATCACCAGTAAATATTTTTAGAGCATTTGCTACTGCTTCAAATACTGGAGGAACATCTGGAACAGTTCAATCTTCAAATACAATTACTGCTACTTCAGGAGTAAGCATACCAGCTACACCAACTGGAGTTGGACTAACTGGAAGTGGTGTTGTCAGTTGGACTGCATCATCTGGAGCAACTAGCTATGAAATACAATTTTATACAGCACAGAATGGTTCTGGTTTAAATGCTGCTGGACCTTATACCGTAACAGGAATATCTGGATCACCGTATCAACTTGTTTCTCCATATGCATCACCAAATAACTACGCTAGAGTACAGGTAAGAGCAAGAAACAGCGCTGGAGCTTCATCATATTCAGCCTGGGTTCCAAGCTCGACAACATATACATAGGAGAATAAATAATGACTAATGAAGAAAAA
>RGYP01000343.1 GCA_010031985.1 Gammaproteobacteria bacterium | reverse complement strand
GCGACAGCGAGTCGAGTTCGGTCGACAAATCGGTGGCGGTTTCCTCGCCGCAGCTCGATGAGGCCGAACGCGGCTTCAGTTTTTCGCAGGATGGTCCGCTCGACATGCGCATGGACCCGAGCCGTGGCGAGTCGGCGGCCAGTTGGTTGGCGCGCGCCACCGAGCGGGAGATCGCCGACGTGATTCACGAGCTCGGCGAAGAGCGCTTTGCGCGGCGGATCGCGGCGGCGATCGTGGCCGCTCGCGGCGAGAGCGCGATCACCCGCACCGCAGCGCTCGCGGCGATCGTGCAGCGCGCAGTGCGCACCCACGATGGCAAACATCCCGCGACGCGCAGCTTCCAGGCGATCCGCATGCACGTGAACGACGAACTCGGGCAGCTGCGCACGGCACTCGAGGCGGCGTTCGCCGTGCTTGCCGTGGGGGGGCGCTTGGCGGTGATCAGCTTTCACTCGCTCGAAGATCGCATCGTCAAACAATTCATTCGCGTCAAAAGCAGCGTCGATCCGGTGTTTGCCGGTCTGCCGGTGATTCCGCCGCAGGCGCAACCCGTCATGCGCGAGGTCGGACGCAAGCGTCGGGCCGGCGAGGCCGAGCTCGCGCGCAATCCGCGCGCGCGTAGCGCCGTGCTGCGCTGTGCCGAGAAACTTCCACCCGCGCGGGTTGCGGCACGAGGTTTGTCATGAAGCTACCCTCGCAACGCGCACTCGTGATGCTGATTCCCATTCTTTGGTTGGCGGTGCTGGCCTCGGCAGCGGGCGCCATTTTCGTCAAGCATCGTGCGCGCGAACTTTTCGTCGAACTCGAGCGTGTGAATCGCGAGCGTGATCAACTCGAGATCGAGTGGGGTCAGCTGCAACTCGAGCAAAGCGCGTGGTCCACGCACGCCTTCGTCGAGAACGTGGCAGCCACCAACCTCGGCATGCGCACGCCACCGCCGAAGCAGATCGAGGTCGTCGCACCATGATTCGCTGGCCCTTCGGCAAGCGGACCTCGGGCAAGCCTGCCGCAGGGCAGCGCGGTGGCGCTCGCCAATCGCGCAGCGGTCTCACGCGCAAGCCGGACGCACCAACCGCTTCGTTCGGCATGCGTCTCGCGACGGTTGCGGTACTCGTGGGTGTGGGTGCCGGCGTGCTCATCTGGAAAGCGTCGACCCTGCAATTCGTCGAAAGCGAGTTTCTGCGCGGCCAGGGTGACGAGCGCTTCACGCGCGTGGCGAGCATCGTCGCGCATCGCGGTAGCGTCAGCGATCGTTCCGGCGAGCCGCTCGCCGTCAGCACGCCGGTCGATTCCGTGTGGGTGAACCCGAAAGAGCTGACGCTCGCCAACGAGCAGATCCCGAATCTCGCGCGGGCGCTCAATCGTGATCCCGACGAGTTGGCGCGCTTCGTCACCACCAAACTGGATCGAAAATTTTTGTACGTCGCGCGTCATCTGCAGCCTGCCGATGCGGCGAAAGTGCGTGCGCTCGACATTCCGGGCGTGCACCTGACGCGCGAATATCGTCGCTACTACCCCGCGGCCGAGGTCACCGGACACGTGATCGGATTTACCGACGTGGACGATGCGGGCCAGGAAGGGCTCGAGCTCGCGTTCGATCATTGGCTCGCCGGCGAGAACGGCGCAAAGCGGGTGATTCAGGACAATCTTGGACGCACCGTGCAGACGGTCGAGAGCATCAAGCCGATGCGCGCCGGCCGCAACATGCAGTTGTCGATCGACATGCGCATTCAGTATCTCGCGTATCGAGAACTGAAAGCGGCGATGCAGTTGCATCGTGCGCGGGCCGGCTCGGTGGTGGTGATCGACGTCACGACCGGCGAAGTGTTGGCGATGGTCAATCAGCCTACCTTCAATCCCAACGATCGCGCGCAGTTGAAGCCGGCTGGCTACAAAAATCGTGCGGTGACGGATCTCGTCGAGCCGGGCTCGACCATCAAGCCGTTCGTGGTGGCCGCTGCGCTGGCTTCCGGCAAGTTCCGCACCGACAGCATCATCGATACCAACCCGGGGATGGTCAAAGTCGGCATCAAGATGATCGAGGACAAACACAACCTCGGTGCCATCGATCTGACGACGGCGCTCGCCAAAAGTTCGAACGTGGCGATGACGCGGATCGCGCTGACGCTCGGCGCCGAAACCTTGCACGACACGCTGTCGAAAGTCGGCTTCGGACGGGTGACCACGAGTGGTTATCCGGGCGAATCTGCGGGCTTGCTGACGCAGTACGCGCACTGGCGGCCGATCACCACCGCCACGGTATCGTACGGGTACGGTCTGTCGGCGACGCCGCTGCAGCTCGCGCA
>RGYP01000342.1 GCA_010031985.1 Gammaproteobacteria bacterium | reverse complement strand
CGTGCCACCATCGAAGAAGTGGTGCGCCGCGTCGAGAAGATCGAAACGGCCATCGAGCCGCGTTTTCAGGCGCACTTCGTCGAGGCGATGGCGATTCCGCACAAGCGCTTTGCGAACCCCGAGTTGTCTAAGGTGGTGAACCTGCCGGCACCCAAAGAATCGGCGGCGCAGGCGAGTGCGGCGCGCGGCCGGCGTAGCCGCAGGGTCTAGGCCGGCTGGAATCAGGGCTTGCCCAGGAAGGTTAGCGCCGCGGTGGTGTAGCCTTCGACGCCACCGCGGACCGCGGGCTCCGGCTGGATCAAAAATAGCGGCGAGTGGTGCGGCGGCGACTTGCTGAGGTCGTCGGTGACCGACCCGCCCACCTGAAAGAACACCGTGGGAATGCCGCCCCATTCGGGCGATCCGTAATACGCGAAATCTTCGGCGCCCATGCCCTGTCGGCGAACGTCCGACATGCGGCTTTCGCCATAGGATTTGCTCAGTGCCTCGCGCAGTTTGAGTGCGGAAGGCGCGTGATTGATGTTGGGAGGCGTCGTCTCGCGCATCAGCACCACGGGCATGCGATCCTCGGGTACGCCGTAGGTGCGTGCGACTCCGTTGGCGATGCGTTGGATTCCGGCGACGAGCTTGTCGCGGGTTTCGCGATTGTCGGCGCGCACGGTCAGTTCGAGCTTTGCTTGCTCGGAGATGATGTTGCGCTTGGTGCCCGCCTGAATCACGCCGACGGTCACGACGCCGGGCTCGAGCGGGTCGATCGATCGGCTGACCAAAGTTTGCAGAGCCATCACGAGCTCCGAGGCGATGATCACGGGATCGATGGTCGTATGCGGTGCTGCGCCGTGGCCGCCGACGCCGCGCACGATGATGTCGACGCCATCGGAACTCGAGTTGACGATGCGTTCGTCGACTTTGAACTTCCCGGGCTCGATCTGACTCGCGACATGCAGACCGAGGACGATGTCGGGTTTGGGAAAGCGCTTGTAGAGGCCATCGATCAGCATGGCGGACGCACCGCCGAGCACTTCTTCGGCAGGCTGGAAAATGACGATCAAGGTGCCGCGCCATTGTGCGCGCAGGGCTGCGAGTTGACGCGTGGCACCGACGAGGCTCGTCATGTGTACGTCGTGACCGCAGGCGTGCATGACGCCGATTTCCTGGCCATCGGGGCCGGTGCTGCGAACCTTCGAGGCATACGTCAAGCCGTTGCGCTCGACGATCGGCAGTCCGTCCATGTCTGCTCTGAGCATGACCACCGGACCCTCGCCATTGCGCAACACGCCGACGACCCCGTAGCGGCCGACGCCCGAAGTCACCTCGACCCCCGATATGCTGCGCAATTCGTCGGCGATCTTGGCGCTGGTGTTTTTTTCCTGGAAAGACAGCTCCGGATTGGCGTGCAGGTGCTCGAACAAGGCTTTGAGATGAATCGCGTAATCGGTTGCGGCGGCCTTGGAGATGGCTTGCGCCTGCGCATCGAGGTCGCTCGCGGATAACGGGCCGACACCCATCGTGAGCACCACGCAAGCGATGCCCGCGACAGCGATATTTTTGATCAGCGTCGATGTCATCCGGGAATCCTCCGATCGTGCGCTTAGACCGTGATGCGTTGCAACCACTCGTTGAAGTGGCGCGCGGTGGAAGTGGGCGCGAGCAGCATCCAGCCCTCGGGCAGGGCGATGATGAGCGTATTGACCTGCGCGATCAGGGTGGCGGCGGCACGAGCGGGCGGGAACACCGCAGGATGCAGATCGAGTCTGCAACCCGCGGCAAGTCGTTCGCGCATCGCGGTGCCCTGCAGGCGCCAGAGATGGCGCGCCGCAGAAATGTCGACCACGGCTCCGGCATCACCGACGGCGTGCGCAATCTCGGCATGGAAGTCGGCGCTGCCGTGATGAGTATCGCGGCGCGCTTCATCGAGCAGCAACCAGCGTTGCGGACGCACCGACATTGCCATGCGAGCGGCGTCGCCAAACCACGCAGCACCCAGCGGCGGCAGCGGCCACCCGGCGGCCTGCAAGCGCTCGGCCAGCAGGGCCTCACCGCCGCGCCAGGGCGCGACCTGCACCAGGCTGAAGTGGTGGACTTCAACTACGGACACGACTGTTCTCCGGGTCGAACCAGTGCGGCGTGATGATCTCGACTTCGGTGGACTCATCATGCACCGGCGAAACGGCGAGCAATTTGCCGCCGATCCGCTGTTTGCCGTTGGCGAGTAGCGCAAGGCCGATCCATCCTTCCACCACGACTCCGGGGGTGCTCGAGGTCACGTAACCGAGGCTGTGCGCGGGATTCGACGTTTCGACGAGATG
>RGYP01000341.1 GCA_010031985.1 Gammaproteobacteria bacterium | reverse complement strand
GGCTATGCAATGCAAAGCTGGTTCATCGGCGTGGGGGCCATCGTCGCCTCGGCACTGCCATGGATGCTCACCAACTGGTTCGACGTTTCGAACATGGCCGAGGCCGGCAGCATCCCGGAGAGCGTGCGCTGGTCGTTTTACCTCGGCGCGTTCGCGTTCATCGGTGCCGTCGGCTGGACCATACTGCGAACCCGCGAATATCCGCCCGAAGCACTCAAAAGTTTTGAAGACGCGCCCGAATCCACGCCCCTCGCAGACGACGGGCAAGGCGAAAGCGGCATGCTGCGTACCATCTCGCGCGATCTGCTCGCCATGCCGAGGGTCATGCGACAACTTGCCGTCGTGCAATTTTTGACCTGGTTCGCTCTATTCGCGATGTGGATCTACACCACGCCCGGCGTCACCGCACACCACTACGGTGCGAGCGATGCAAGCACTGCGGCCTACAACGACGGTGCCGACTGGGTGGGTGTGCTGTTTGCGGTCTACAACGGAGTCGCAGCGCTTGCAGCACTGCTACTGACGCCGCTTGCCTCGCGACTCGGACGGCGCGGGGCCCACATGCTCTGCCTCAGCCTGGGCGGCGCAGGACTCGTGTCCTTCGTATTCATCGACGATCCACGCTGGCTGATTTTGCCGATGATCGGCGTGGGATTCGCGTGGTCGTCGATTCTCGCCATGCCCTACGCCATGCTCGTCGGGGCACTACCCGCCTCGAAAATGGGACTCTACATGGGGATCTTCAATTTCTTCATCGTGATCCCACAGATTCTCGCGGCCACCGTACTTGGCTTGCTGGTGCGCACCGTGTTCGAGGGCGAGGCGATCTACGCTGTCGTTACGGGCGGCGTACTGCTTTTTCTTGCAGGTCTCGTCACCTTGCGGGTCGATGATCGCGACGCCGAGGGATGACCGCCACAGCTGCCGCGGATGACGAGCTCGGGCTCGATCAGCGTCGACTGCACCGTGCCGCCGTCGATCAGCTCGATCAGATTCTCGACCAACCGCTCGCCGGCACGCCGCGTATCTTGTCGTACCGTGGATAACGGTGGGTTGTAGTAGCTCGCCGTGACGATGTCGTCGAAACCGACCACCGACACATCCTGCGGTACGCTCAGACCGTGATCCATCAGTGCGCGAATGACGCCGATCGCGATCAGATCGCTGGCTGCGATCACACCATCAAAATTTTGACCGGAATTCACGAGTTGCAAGCCCGCCTGGTATCCCGAGGCCGGGGTGCTCTGTGCATCGACTCGCAACAAGGGGTCGGGCTCGAGATCGACCGCCCGCAACGTCGACTCATAACCGCGATAGCGCTGTAAAAATTCGGGGCACTGCTCCGAAGCACCGCCCGCAAACGCGATACGGCGACGCCCGAGCTTGAGCAGGTGTTCGGTGGCGCGACGGGTACCGAGCTCGTTGTCACAGCCGAGATAATGACCGTGCAAATCTTCGATCACCGGACCCCAGATCACGAAGTGCGCACCGGACTCGGTCAAGCGACGCAGTCGTTCCGCCGACGTCGTGTAGTCACCGTAACCGAGCAGGATGAGTCCGTCGGCGCGGTTGCTCAGTTCGTAGTCGGTGTGCCAGTCCTCGCTTTGCTGCTGAAAAGACACCAGCAGATCGAAGCCGCGTCGTGCGGCAGTGCGGGTGATGTGGCCCAACATGTTGAGAAAGAAAGGATTGATCTGCGCATCGTTCGAGTATTCCTCGAACAGCAACAGCGCTAGCGTACGACTACGACGAGTGCGCAATCCGGCGGCCGTACGATCCACCCGATAACGCATTTCTTCGGCGATGCGCTGGATACGCTGCCGCGTTTCTGGCCGAACGAGTGGACTGTTTCGCAGCGCGCGCGACACCGTGGCCTGCGACACGTTTGCACGGTGGGCAATGTCGATGGACGTCGCTTTGATCGGTTTGCTCGACATGTACCCTCAGGGTCTCCCTTCCCCTGAACTATGCTATCGCTTGGCCCCCGCGTCGGGAACATTTCCTGCAAAACCACGGGATTGAAGGCTTGACCGTCAACTTACATTTACAGCGTTGCGTGAAAACACCGCCGGGTCCTGACCGTGATCGTTGATCGTGACCGCTGGCAGCTTTCGGTTCATGCCAAGGGTGTCGAGCGTGAGCCGGTCGTCATCATCGACCATTTTCTGGCCGATCCCACGGCCCTGATCGACGAGGCTGCGGCGCTCAGCTTCACCCCCATGGCCGAGTACTACCCCGGTGTCCGCGCGCCCGCGGCGCCGACCACTCGCACGGCCGTGGTCGAGTCACTACTGCCGATATTCCACGAA
>RGYP01000035.1 GCA_010031985.1 Gammaproteobacteria bacterium | reverse complement strand
CACGCCGATCACGCCGATCACGAGACCCGCATCGGCGATCCGGCATCGTCGGCCACCATTCCGGTAACATGCCGACGTCGTGAAGCGTTACCTGCCGAAAATCGCATTCCTCGCCGCTGCGGGTCTCGTGATCGGCGTGATCGGCGTGATGGCGCTGATTTCGGGGGCCTATCTTTACCTTCAGCCCTCCCTGCCGAGCGTCGAAGCGATGCGCCAGATCGAACTGCAGGTCCCGCTGCGCGTGTACTCGCGCGACGGTCAGGTAATCGCGCAGATCGGCGAGCAACGGCGTATCCCCGTCACCTTCGAGCAAGTACCGCCGATGGTGCGTCAAGCCTTCATCGCTGCCGAGGACGATCGTTTCTTCGAGCATTCGGGATTCGATTACCAGGGCATCCTGCGTTCGATGATGGTCAACTTGCTGCCCGGATATCGACTCGAGGGCGCGAGCACCATCACGCAGCAAACCGCAAAGAATCTGTTCCTGACCAACGATCGCACCTGGCGACGCAAGGGACAGGAGATGTTCCTCACCTACCGCATCGAGCAAGAGTTTTCCAAGGAGGAAATCCTCGGGCTCTATCTCAACGTCATCCATTTCGGTAAGCGCGCCTATGGCGTTGCCGCCGCCGCCGACCTTTACTTCGGCAAGACGCTCGATCAGCTCACCCTCGCCGAGGCCGCAACCCTCGCGCGCGTGCCGCAGGCGCCGTCGCGCTTCAACCCGATCAATAACCCCACGGCGGCAGCGCAGCGCCGCACTTACGTGCTGCGCCGCATGCGCGAACTCGGTTTCATAGACACCGAAGCCGAACGGCGCGCCGCGGCAGAGAAAATCTTTGCCCGCGTGCACGTGCAGTCTTTCGAGGTCGAAGCGCCCTACGTCGCCGAGATGGCGCGGCTCGAACTCGTGCAGCGTTTCGGCGCCGCCGCGCAGAACGAAGGCTACAAGATCTACACCACCATCGAACCCGTGCAGCAAGGCGCTGCTAACGAAGCCCTGCGCACGGGACTGCTCGATTACGATCGTCGCCACGGCTGGCGTGGTGCGCGAGCCACGGTGAGCATTCCGGCCAACGGCGATGAAGCCGCCTTCGAAGAATTGCTCGAAGAACAGCCGGTGAGCGGCGGCGTTCTGCCGGCGCTGGTGCTCGAGGTGCAGGACAAATCGGCGCGGGTCTACGCGCGTGGCAGCGGCATCGTCACCCTGCCCTGGGAGGGCATCTCCTGGGCGCGTCCCAAAGTAAACGGACGGCTCGGCAAGTCGCCCAAGAGCGCCCGTGAAATTCTCGCGCGCGGGCAGATCATCCACGTCACGCTGCAGCCGACGCCGCAACTCGCACAAATTCCGGAAGCGGCCGCGGCACTCGTCGCGCTCTCACCTGCGGACGGTGCGATCACGGCGTTGGTCGGTGGCTTCGATTACTTTGATGTCAATGCGGGCAAGTTCAACCGCGCCATTCAGGCAAAGCGCCAGCCGGGCTCCGGATACAAGCCGTTCCTGTATTCGGCCGCGCTCGAAAACGGCTTCACGCCGTCATCGCTCGTTCTCGATGCGCCGTTCGTCATCGACGATCCGCGCATGGAAGAAGCCTGGCGGCCAGAAAACTCCAGCGGCGATTTCGGCGGACCCACGCGCCTGCGTGAAGCACTCGTCAAGTCGCGCAACCTGGTGTCGATCCGCGTACTGCAGGCGATCGGCATGGGGCCGGCCATGGCCTACACCGAGCGCTTCGGTTTCGACCGCGCGAGTCTGCCGCGAAATCTCACGCTTTCGCTCGGCACCATGAGCGCCACGCCCCTGCAGGTTGCTGCAGGCTACGCGGTCTTCGCCAACGGCGGTCATCGCATCCAGCCCTGGTTCATCGAGCGCATCGTCGATCCGCAAGGTCAGGTCGTATTCGAGGCAACGCCGCGACGCGTGGCGCGCGAATGCGATCCGCCCGAAGCCATCACCGCGAGTGAAACGCCTGCCATCGAAGCGGCCACGGCCCAAAACGCCGATGCCGAAGAAGCTGGCGAGGCCGAAGCCCTGCCGTTGCCGACGAGCTGCAAGCTGCCCGCCACGCAAGTCGCACCGCGCGTCATCAGCTCGCAGAACGCCTGGCTGATCACCGACATGCTGCGCGATGTGATCACGCGCGGTACTGGTCGCCGCGCACTCGCGCTCGGCCGCAGCGACGTCGCCGGCAAAACCGGCACCACCAACGAAGCGCGCGATACCTGGTTCAACGGCTATAACCCGACGCTGGTGGCGTCGGTGTGGGTCGGCTTCGATCAGTTGCGACCGCTCGGTGAAGGCGAAGAAGGCAGTCGCACCGCAGTGCCCATCTGGACAGACTTCATGGCCAAGGCGCTCAAGGGCGTACCGGATCGTCCTTGGCCAGTGCCCGGCGGTCTCGTGCAGGTGCGGATCTCCCCTGTCACCGGCGAAATCGCCAGCGCCGACGATCCCGATGCAATCTTTGAAACCTTCATGACCGATCGGCTGCCCACGGGCGGCGTCCTCGGCGAAGCGGGTATGGATCCCGCGCGACCACCCACCGAGCAGCCATCGGCGGAGCCCATTTTCTAGCAACCGCCTCTCGAGGTGTCGCCGTGAAGAAGTTGCCTCCGCGTGCCGAGAATCTGCGCCGTGCGCTGGCACAGGAAGCTGCTCGCGTGATGGCGGAGCACGGCATCCGCGATTTCTTGTTCGCCAAACGCAAGGCTGCAGAGCGCTTCGGCGTGATCGATGGGGCCGTGTTGCCGCGCAATACGGAAATCGAGCAGGCCTTGCAGGAATACCAACGTCTATTCGGCGGCGAAGCGCATCTCGAGTCATTGCAGACACAGCGCGAAGTGGCGCTCGACATGATGCAGCGTCTCAAAGATTTCCAGCCGCGACTGGTGGGTCCGGTGCTGCAGGGAACGGCAACCCCGCACGACGACGTCACGCTACACGTGTTCGCTGACCGCGCCGAGTCGGTGAGTTTTCACCTGATGGATCACGGTGTGCCTTTCGACTTGGGCGAGCGCCGGACGCGCGTCAATGCCGAACGCGTGGTGCAGCAACCCTCTTTGCACCTCGAGGTGGACGGTCAGCCGGTCGAGATCGTGGTCTTTCCGGTCGATGGCATCCGTCAGGCGCCGGTCAGCCCGGTGGATGGTCGCCCGATGCGCCGCGCAGACACCGCCGAAGTGGCGGCGCTGCTGGCTGCGGGTTACTGACGCCGCAACTTGCTGCGCGCGGCCTCAGCCGCGCTTGCCGATCGGCACGTAGTCGCGCTTGACCGGACCGGTGTAGAGCTGACGCGGCCGACCGATTTTGTAGGCCGGATCGCTGATCATCTCTTGCCAGTGCGCGACCCAGCCTGCCGTACGCGCGATCGCGAACATCACCGTGAACATGGAGCGCGGAATACCGAGCGCGCTGTAGATGATGCCGGAGTAGAAATCGACGTTCGGATACAGCTTGCGCGAGATGAAGTAGTCGTCTTTGAGCGCGATTTCTTCGAGTCGCTGCGCGAGTTCGAGCAATGGGTTGTCGGCGCGCCCCATCTTGGCGAGCACGCGATGGCACATGTCGCGGATGATCTTTGCACGCGGGTCGAAATTTTTGTAGACGCGATGTCCGAAGCCCATCAGGCGTACGTGGCTCTGCTTATCTTTGACCTGGGCGAGAAATTTCGGAATGTTGTCGACGCTGCCGATTTCTTCGAGCATCTCGAGCACGGCTTCGTTGGCACCACCGTGCGCCGGCCCCCAAAGCGCGGAAACGCCGGCCGAGATGGCCGCGTAGGGGTTGGCGCCCGTCGAGCCCGCAAGGCGCACCGTCGAGGTGCTGGCGTTCTGTTCGTGATCGGCATGCAAGATGAGCAGCAGATCGAGCGCCTGTGCCGCGAGCGGATCGACGTGATAAGGCTCGCAAGGTACGGCGTAATACATGTGCAGCAGGTTGCTGCAGTAGTCGAGGTCGTTGCGCGGATAGATGAAGGGCTGCCCGACCGACCGCTTGTACGCCGCGGCTGCGATCGTCGGCAGCTTGGCGATGATGCGGTGCATGAAGATTTCGCGATGGCGCGGATTATTGATGTCCATCGAGTCGTGGTAGAACGCCGACATCGAAGCCACGATCGCACTCACCATCGCCATCGGGTGTGCGTCGTAGTGAAAGCCGTTGTACATGCGCAGCAGCGACTCGTTGATCATGGTGTGTCGCTGGATGCTGACGCTGAAATCGGCGAGTTGCTTCGGATCGGGCAGCTCGCCGTTGTTGAGCAGATAGGCCACCTCGATGAACGAGCTTTGCGCGGCAAGCTGCTCGATGGGATAGCCCCGATAGAGCAGCACGCCTTGATCGCCATCGATGTACGTGATCTTGCTCTCGGTGCTCGCCGTCGCCATGAAGCCCGGGTCGAAGGTGAAGACACCGTGATCCTTGGTCAGCGAGCCGATGTCCACGACGTCCGGACCGATGGTTCCGGAGCGAACGAGCAGCTCGCTGGTCTTGCCTGAGGAGGGGTCTTTCAGCTCGAATTTTTTGTTGGCCATGGCGTGCAAACGATCTTGATTGATGCCGTCGCAGAAGCGCCACGGCCTGTGACGAAATTGACACGGCGGCACCGCAGAATCAAGGCGGGCCGCGGCTATTTTTCTACTCGACCACCTTGTAGAAATCGCCCGCTGCGAGCTTGCGGTCCGGGTACAGGCCGTTGATGAGCAGCAGCTCTTCTTTTTGGTATTTCTCGACCGGCATCGATCCAGCGTAGTCCTCGAGTCGAGTGTCGGCGGTCGCAGTGCGAATGCTCAAGCGATAAGGCTCGGCGAGCGGATATTCCGCGGGTTTGAGCGTGCGCAGCGTCTCGGCCACCGACTGGAACAGGCCGTCGGACTCGGGAATACCGCCGCGCGAGGAACGACTCGCGCCGGCAAACAAGTAGGCGCTCTTGCCGCGATACAACACCGTCCAACGCACCGGACCCGCACCACCATCGAGCGGCGAGCCATTGGTGGTACGTACGGTGTAGCCCTCCATGCCGTTCACCGAAATCGGCTCGCCACCCGCGAGCGACGCACCGCGCAGCTGCGAGAGCAGAAACTCCCGGGGACCCTGCATCGGCGGCCGCTCCTTGAGGGTGATTTGCATGAGGGTGTCTTTGCTCGGCGTGTAGGCGAGCAAGGCGTCGCGCTGGTTATCGACCGTCCATGCTCGCGGGAAGGCGACCGTGATGCCGAGCTCGGCGTGGTAGAGCCGGTTGTCGCGCACGATGCCCTGCGCCCGGCTCGAGCCGTAGGTGAGACCGTCGATCGCCTTCATGTACCGCTCGCGGTTTTCCACCCAGCCCCCCGGCGGTCCGGTATCGAGTCGCGCCGAGGCTTTCGCGGCTTGAACCGCACGGGCATCGGGCGCGGGGTGCGACGAAAACAGCCCGTGGTAGACACGAGGCTCGCGACCCTCGGCGCGGGCGCGATCGATCTCGAAGCGCTCGCCGCGCCGAAACATCTCGAACACCTCGGTCATCGACTCCGGTCGGTAGCCGGCACGAGTGGAGTACTGCAAACCGATGCGGTCGGCCTCGAGCTCGTTCTCGCGGCCATAGCCCTGCATCCAGGCGTTGGCGCCGAGATTGGCGAGATCGGCAACCGCACTGGAGTTGGTGTAGATCGCGGCGGCGGCAGCGGCGATCGTGGCGAGCACGCCGCGCGTCATGCGCTTCTGCGGATGCTTGGCCGTGACGTGCGCCACTTCGTGCCCGAGCACGGCGGCCAGTTCGGCTTCGGAGTTGAGTTGGATCAGCAGACCCCGATGCACGTAGACGTAGCAGCAGCCGGTGGTGAACGCGTTGAGCGAGTCGTCGTCGACGACGACGAATTTCCACTCCTCGTCGGGCATGCTGCTCTGGCGGGCTACGCGCTGACCGACTTCGCTGACGTAATCTTGCAGCGCCTGGTTGTCGTAGATGCCGTAGGCCTTGAGGATTTGTTCGTGTGCCTTGCGCGAGCTCGCGCTTTCCTGCGACTTGCGCGCGGTCGCTTGCGCGCCGACCGCATCGGTGGATACCGCCAGCGATACGACGAGCGCGGCGAGCAGCGTCGCGAAGGCGTTCATGTTTCTTTGCACATCCGACCTCGGCAATTCCGACTGGGGACGCTAGCAGAAGTTCCTGTGGCCCGGCACGGCAGCGCCACGTCGAGAAACGAAAAAGGCGCCGTGGAAGGCGCCTTTTCGGTGCTGCGACGAGCGCGCGAGAAACTCAGCGCGCGGCGGCTGCGGCGTACTTCTTGCGGAACTTGTCGACGCGACCGGCGGTGTCGACGATCTTCTGTTTGCCCGTGTAGAACGGGTGGCAATTCGAGCAGACTTCGATCGACAGGTCCTGGCCCATGGTCGAGCGGGTCTTGAAAGTGTTGCCGCAGGAGCAGGAAACGTTGATTTCCGTGTATTCGGGATGGATCGAGGGTTTCATATGCGGCCTTCGGACTTACCGGGCAAACTAAAAAGGGCGCGCAGTCTAAGCGCTAAGCCGCGGTTTCGACAAGGGCTTGGGCCGGGCGAGGGCGGCACGGCGCAGGCAACTGTGGATAAGTCTGTGGAATCCCGGCCCAGACCGCCTCCGGAAGCCCGCTCGGGATGCAATATCGTACGGTCGATCAAAAAATTGGATGTCGGCTTAAATCAATTAAAACAATAACTTACAAAATCATTGTCGTCACAAAACTGAAAAACCGACGTAATTCGCCATCGCCACGGGGTTTTTCACCCGTTGTGCATACTTTCCGAGGCCTCCGGTAGAAACTCGAGCAAGACCTCGTTCAGGAACCGAATCCCCAAGGCCGTCGGCTGGATGCGAGCGGTGGCGGGCTCGGCACCGACCGCGATCGTAAGCAAACCGCGCCCCGCCAGACTTTCGACGGTGGCTTCGACGCTGGACCAAGGTAGTCCGGTACGGGTCTCGAACAGCGCGCGCTCGAAGCCCTCCAGCAAGCGCAACGCATTCAACATGAATTCGAACGGCAGTTGATCGGTCGCGATCTGCTGCCAGGTCAATCCGCCGATCGGGTCGCGTTGGTAGCGACGCGGTTCACGCGGCTGCGTACTGCGCCAGATGCCGGGCCCCGTCAGCTTGCCGTGCGCACCGGCGCCGAGGCCGAGGTAATCACCGAAGCGCCAGTAATTGAGGTTGTGAGCACAAGCGCCACCCTCTCGCGCCCAAGCCGAGACCTCGTACTGCGAATATCCCGACTCGCGCAAACGCGCGCCACTCATCGCGAGCATCCGCTCGGTCTGCTCATCGCTCGGCAGGTCGGCGGGTGGGCGGCCGGCAAAACTCGTCCCGGGCTCGAGCGTCAGCTGATAGTGCGAGATTTGCGCCGGCGCAAGCGCGATCGCCGTCTCGACGTCGCGCAGTGCTCCCGCCTCGTCCTGCGCGGGCAAGCCGTACATCAGATCGATGTTGAAATTGGCGAGACCCGCGGCATGCAATTCATCGATGGCGGTGAACGTTTCGGCAGGCGAGTGGATGCGACCGAGCGCGCGCAGCGCGATCGCATCGAAACTTTGCGCACCGAGCGACACCCGATTGACGCCGGCGGCCGCATATTCGGCGAAGCGGCCGCGCTCGATCGTGCCCGGATTCGCCTCGAGCGTGATCTCTGCACCGGGCACGAGACCGACGCTGCCGCGCACGAGATCGATCAGCTCGCCGATCGCGGTCGGCGAAAAAAGACTGGGTGTGCCGCCGCCCATGAAAATCGTCGCGACCCGACGATCAGCCAAAGATTTTGCCTGCGATTCTAGCTGCTGCTGCAGATCACGCCGCAGTGCCTCGAGATAGGACGCCTCGGGTACCGTGTCGCGACCCGGCACGTCTTCGCGCAAGGCGTGCGAGTTGAAATCGCAGTACGGACACTTGCTCACGCACCACGGAAAGTGGATGTACAAACCGAGTGGCGACGGACTCTGCGCCGGTGGATGCGGCATGGAGAGACTCCGCGTGCCGAGCGCGCTCAGCGCGCCGTGCCGCCGCGCCAGTTGGCGAGCAGATCGCGCAAGGCTTTGCCGCGATGGCTGTGCGCGTGTTTTTCCATCGAGGGCAACTCGGCGACGCTGCGCAAGTCACCGACCGGCGCGAATACCGGGTCGTAACCGAAACCGCCGCTACCGCGCGGTTCGCGCAGGATCCGCCCCTCCCAGACGCCGCGGCCAAAGATTGGCGAGGGATCCGCGGCTTCGCGCACCAGTGCGATCACGCACCGAAAACGCGCCGTCCGCGCGGAGTCGTCCACGGTCTGCAGGGCGCGCAACAACTTTTGCAGGTTGGCGAGATCGCCCGCGCCCTCGCCCGCGTAGCGCGCCGAGCGCACGCCGGGCGCACCCCCGAGCGCATCGACCTCGAGCCCCGAATCATCCGCCATCGCCGGCAAACCGCTGCGAGCCGCGGCGTGACGCGCCTTCAAAAGGGCATTGGCTTCGAACGTGTCGCCGGTTTCTTCGGGGGGCTCGACACCGAATGCCGCCTGCGCGACGAACTCGAAGCCGAGCGGACCCAAGAGCTCGGCGAACTCGCGGATCTTGCCCGCGTTGCCAGTGGCGAGAACGACCCGCATCGTCGGCTCTAGATCTGCAGCGCTGCACGTTGCAAGGTGTGCAGCTGCGTGATGCCCGCGGTGGCGAGTGTCAGCATGGCGTCGAGCTCCTCGCGACGAAACGCATGACCCTCCGCCGTCCCCTGTATCTCGACGAAACTGCCGCCGTCCTTCATGACCACGTTCATGTCGGTCTCGGCCTGCGAGTCCTCCTGATAATCGAGATCGAGAACGGGTACACCACCGCAAATACCCACGGACACTGCGGCGACCTGACCATGCAGGGGTGAGCTGGCGAGCGCACCGCGCGCGATCAGCGTCTGACAAGCATCGACGAGCGCGACGTAACTCCCGGTGATCGCCGCGGTGCGCGTACCACCGTCCGCTTGCAGCACGTCGCAGTCGAGCGTGACCGTGCGCTCACCGAGTGCGCTCATGTCCATCACGGCGCGCAGGCTGCGGCCGATCAAGCGCTGGATTTCCTGCGTGCGTCCCGACTGCTTGCCCTTGGCCGCCTCGCGCGCCGATCGCGTGTGGGTGGCGCGCGGCAACATGCCGTATTCGGCGGTTACCCAACCCTGGCCGCGGCCGCGCAGAAAGCCGGGCACGCCTTCTTCGATACTCGCCGTGCACAGCACGCGGGTTCCCCCGAATTCGACCAGCACCGAACCTTCGGCATGGCGCGTGAAGTGCCGCTCGAAGCGAACGGGGCGAAGTGCGTCGGGGCTGCGCCCGCTCGGTCTATGAAACATGTGGGGACGTCCTGAAACGGGGATGACGGAAAAGTCTTTGGGCCGTGAACCCGGCTAAACTGCGCGCTTTATACACCCGGGCCGGCATCGACGCACGGCCACCACCGTCTGCGGCAGAGGCAATCCATGATCAGCAGCATGACCGGCTTCGCCCGACGGCAAGCTGGAGGCGACTTCGGCGAACTCACCTGCGAGCTGCGCAGCGTCAACCACCGTTATCTCGAACCCGGTTTTCGTTTGCCCGAAGAATTGCGATCCCTCGAAAGCGAACTGCGGCAAATGCTGGCGCGCGAGCTGCGGCGCGGCAAACTCGACTGCACCGTCCATCTGCGCGGCAGTCATCAGGCAGAGCGGGAATTGCGCCTCGACAAAGCGGCGCTCGAAAAATTGCTCGAGCGCACCGGGGAAATCGCCGAACGCGTTCCGGGACGCGGCCTCGCAATCGGTGTCCGCCTGGATCCGCTCGACGTGTTGCGCTGGCCCGGCGTGCTCAAAGATGACGCGCCGGACAGCGAAAGCCTGCAAGGGGCGTGTCGCACGCTCTTCCTCGCGACCGTGCACGATCTCTCGGCGGCGCGGCAGCGCGAGGGTCAAAGATTGCGCGAACTCATCGAACAGCGTTGCACGGGGCTGGCCGCGCTGGTCGGCGGCCTGCGCACTCGCATGCCCGAGTTGCGCGAACGCCTGCGCAATCGCCTGCACGAACGTCTCGCCGAACTCGGCACCACGGTCGATGCCGCGCGCTTCGAGCAGGAAGTGGTGTTGTTGCTGCAGCGCGCCGACGTCGATGAGGAACTCGATCGCCTCGAGGGGCATATCGCCGAGATTCGCCGCGTGATCGATGCCGACGAAGCCGCGGGGCGTCGGCTCGACTTTCTCATGCAGGAACTCAACCGCGAAGCCAATACGCTGTCGTCGAAGTCGCAGGAAATCGAACTCACCCGCATCGCCGTCGACATGAAGGTGTTGATCGAGCAGATGCGCGAACAGGTGCAAAACATCGAATGAGTGGTCGGCTGTTCGTGATCGCCGCGCCCTCGGGCGCCGGCAAGACGAGTCTCGTCAAGGCAGCGCTCGAACGCGAGTCGAACCTGCGCGTCTGCGTATCGCATACCACTCGCCCCAAAAGACCTAACGAAATCGACGGTCGCGACTACCATTTCATCGATGTACCGACCTTCAAGACCTTGATCGATGCCGACGGTTTCCTCGAATACGCACCGGTGTTCGACAACTTCTACGGCACGAGCCGCGCCGCGCTCGCCGAGGCTTTCGGTCGGGGCCACGACGTCATCCTCGAAATCGACTGGCAAGGCGCGCGTCAGGTTCGCGAGCGTACCCGCGATGCCGCGAGCGGCCGAGCAGGTTGCACCACAGTGTTCGTGCTGCCGCCCTCGCGCGCCGAACTCGAGCGGCGCCTGCGTGGTCGCGGGACCGACGATGCGACGGTGATCGCGCGCCGCC
>RGYP01000340.1 GCA_010031985.1 Gammaproteobacteria bacterium | reverse complement strand
GCAAGCGCTAGCGCTTGCGCGGTTTTGCGGTAAGCGGGTTTCGACCCTTTTCGGTTTGCGCCTCTTTGGCGCGCGCGCGACGCGCCGCTTTCGGGTCCACCGCCAACGGTCGATACAGCTCGACCCGATCGCCATTCCGTAATATTTGATCGCGCTCGCAAGCCTCGCCGAAGATACCGATCGGCGCATGCTCCCAGGACGCTAGCCAGGCCTTCGAAGACATCACGCCTTGCCCCGCGAGTTGCGCCTCGATCTGCGAGCGCGCAACTTGCAACGCCTCGGCTGCTGTCGCGCCGTCCGGCAGCTCGAGCCCGATCTCGCCCTGCCATTCGACCAGCGCAGTGGCAAAGGCGCAGCGCATCATTGACCCGCGGCTAGGCTGCGTGCCCGTGCCACGAAGGCGTCGACGAGCGATTTCGCCGTGTCCTCGAAGACCGACGAGAACATCGCACCCGCGAGTCGATTGGCAAATTCGAAGCGCAGACGCAGACTGACCTCGCAACCGGCATCGCCGAGCGGGCGCAGCGTCCAAATGCCCTCGAGCGACTTGAACGGCCCGCGCACGAGTCGCATGGTGACCGAGCGGCCGGGCTCGAGCGTGTTGCGCGTGGTGAACTCGGCGTCGAGTCCGCCGCGGCGCACACCGAGTGTCGCCACCACCTCCTGCTCGCCCTGCTGCTCGATCCGCGCGAGGGTGCATCCCGGCACGAATTCGGGATAACGTTCGATGTCGACGATGAGCGCGTATAGCCGCTCCGCCGGCAAGGGCACGAGCGCCGATCGGGTCACTTCACGCATGGGTCGCATTCTACGCGGGCTGTGGTGACTGGACTGTAGAATGACGCCGAAAGGATAGCCGCCAGTGAAAAAGCCCGATTCCAAAGCCCCGCAAAAAGCCTCCGAGGCGCCTCGGCTGATCGCCGAGAATCGTCGTGCGCGCTTCGATTATTTCATCGAGGAACGCTACGACGCCGGGCTCGTGCTCGAGGGCTGGGAAGTGAAAGCACTGCGCGCCGGCAAGGCACAAGTCACCGAGGCCTACGTGTTTCTCCGCAACGGTGAAGTGTTCCTGACGGGTGCGCACATCACCCCGCTCAAAACCACCTCGACGCACGTGCACGCCGACCCGACGCGAACGCGCAAGTTGTTGCTCAACCGGCGCGAGATTTCTCATCTCGTGGGCGCAGTGGAGCGCAAGGGCTACACCATCGTGCCGCTCGATCTGCACTGGGATCGCGGCCGCGCGAAGCTGCGCATCGGACTCGCCAAAGGCAAGCAGCAACACGACAAGCGCGCCACCGAAAAAGAGCGTGACTGGGCGCGCGACAAGTCGCGGTTATTGCGTCGCGGCTAACGCGCGCGGCCGCGCGAGCGCGCACGCTCTTCGGTAGGCGTGCAGCCGAACGCCTTTCGATACGCGCGGCTCAGGTGGGCCGTGGAACCGAAGCCGCTCTCGAGTGCGACGTCGCGCACCGGCTGCAAGGTCTGTCGCAACAGCGAACGTGCTCGCTCGAGGCGGCGTTGGCGATAAAAAGCCGTCGGCGCGAGCCGCAGTTCCTCGGCAAACAGACGCTCCACCTGACGCGCCGATACGCCGACTTTTTTTGCGATCTCGCGTAGCGACAGCGGTACGTCGAGTGCCGACTCCATGAGCTCGATGGCTTTGGCGAGACGCGCACTCGCGATCGCGTAGCGATCCTGAACCTCGGCGCGCTGCTCTTCCGCATCGCCACGAATGCGCGGATGAATGAACTGCTCGGCGACTGTGTGCGCGAGCTGCGGACCGAATTTTTGACCGATGAAGTACGACATGGTGTCGAGCGCTGCCGTGCCTCCCGAGCAGGTGAAAATGTCCTGATCGAAGACGTACAGCGCGCGCGACAGCCGCACGCTCGGAAAACGCTGTCGAAAAAGTTCGGCATATTCCCAATGCACCGTCGCCCGTCGCTCGTTCAGCAGGCCCGCATCGGCCAGCAAAAAAGCGGCCGAGCTGATGCCACCGATCATCGAGCCGTGCAGCGCGATGCGCCGCAGATGGTGATGGATCTTGTGACTGCGCCCGAACTGCAGGGGTTCGAGACCCGCACACACCACGAGAATGTCGGGGCGCTCGAGCGACTCGAGCGACTCGTGCGGCGTGATGGCGATGCCGTTGCTGGCCGTGACCGGCCGACCATCGAGCGTCACGAGGCGCCATTCGAAAAGCGCTTTCTCGGCCATCCGGTTCGCCACGCGCAAGGGTTCGAGTGCCGAGGCGAACGCCAGCATCGGAAACTCGGGCACCAGCAAAAACGCCATGCGGATCGGCTC
>RGYP01000339.1 GCA_010031985.1 Gammaproteobacteria bacterium | reverse complement strand
AGAGTGGCTTGGCGTCGCCTGCGGTGTTCGATAGTGGATCGGGTTACCTCTCGACCCTAAGTTGGAACGCCCCGGGGCATCAGGGCTTGCTGTCAGCACTGTGCAAGTCCGCCTTCGAGCGGAAAGCCTTACCTGACGTAGTCCGCCCCACTTGTTGCTCTGTGTCGAGAGCAACGGTTCACACCGGCACAGGCGGGTGACGTCTCTTATTCCTTCGCGCGGAGTCTTCGTGTCCGACCGCCGAATACTGCGCAAGGCCCTGCGCGCGGCGCGCGCAGGACTCACCCCTGCAGAGCGCGCAGCAAGCTCGCGACGAATCGCCCGCTTCATCGCCGGCACCCGCTGGCTCGCGCCGGGGCGCCGCGTGGCGATCTTCATGTCCATGCCCGAAGAAATCGACACCGCGCCGCTGATCGAACTCGCGCGTCGGCGTGGCTGCGAACTTTTTTTTCCCCGCATCGACAGCACGCGCCGACGACGGATGAGTTTCACGCCACCCGGCCCGAGCATCGTGCGCAACCGACTCGGAATCGTGGAATTCGGCGGTGCGGCCCGCAAACCCGCCGCAGCGATGCAGATCATTTTCGTACCGCTGGTCGGTTTCGACGGCCGCGGCAATCGTCTCGGCATGGGCGCGGGTTTTTACGATCGTGCGCTGGCCTTTCGACTGCGGCGTCGACGCTGGCGAGGACCGCTGTTGATCGGGGTTGCGCATTCCTGCCAGCAAACGAGCGTCATCGAAACACTGCCCACCGACGTCCCTCTCGATGCCATCGTCACCGAACGCGGCATCGGTTTTTTCCGCGGAGAAAACGCATGAATTACTGGCTGATGAAAACCGAACCTTCGACGTTCAGCATCGACGATCTCGCCAAGGCGACAAAACGCAGCACCTGCTGGGACGGCGTCCGCAACTTCCAGGTACGCAACATGCTGCGTGACCAGTTCGCGGTCGGCGATCTGGCCTTCATGTATCACTCGAGTTGCGAGGTACCGGGCATCGTCGGCGTGATGAAAGTCGTGCGTGCAGGCTACCCGGACTCGACCGCACTCGACCCTCGACATCCGCATCACGATCCTGCGCACACCGCGGCTACGCCGCGCTGGTACATGGTCGACGTACGTCTCGAACAGCGTTTTTCCAGTGTTATTTCGCTCGACGAGTTACGCAAACATGCTGCGGGCAAACTGCGTGAATTGTTGATCTTGAAACGCGGCAATCGTCTCTCGATCACGCCGGTGAGTGCAGTGGAGTGGCGATTCATCATGTCGCTTGCGAATTGATGCTTCCGGCCGGATGCACAACTCGAGCGATAGCGGAAGACCCTATTGCTTGTTTTTTGCAAACGCGTGTATATACTCACCCTCGGACTAACCCGTAACTGGAGACATACCATGGCTAAGGCCAAGAAGAAGGCGAAGAAGAAAGCCGCCAAGAAGAAGTAAGATTCCTCAGGAATCTTCGGCGGGTGAGATGCAAATCACACCCGCCGTCTTCTGAAACGCAAGAAGATGCCCGCGCAAGCGGGCATCTTCGTTTAGGCCTCCAAATATTCTGTTTTTCCCGGAGAAAACGCGATGAGCGAGGCAATGAACGGCAAGCTTGCCGCAGCGCGTGCCGCACTCTCTTATCTTGAGGACGACATCGTGATCGGCGTCGGCACCGGCTCGACCGTCAATCATTTCATCGATGAACTCGCCGCACGCCGCGATCGGCTGCGCGGCGCGGTGTCGAGCTCCGAGGCATCGAGCGCGCGGCTGCGGGCCGCCGGCATCGAGGTGCTCGACCTCAATCGCACCGGCGACCTGCAGCTCTACGTCGATGGCGCCGACGAGACCGACGCCCATCGCCGACTCATCAAGGGCGGCGGGGCGGCACTGACCCGCGAAAAAATCATCGCCGCAGCATCACGTCGCTTCGTGTGCATCGTCGACGAATCGAAGGTGGTCGACGTGCTCGGACGTTTTCCGCTACCGGTCGAAGTCATTCCGATGGCGCGCTCCTACGTGGCGCGACAACTCGTCAAAATCGGTGCGCAACCCGTCTGGCGCGAAAACGTCGTCACCGACAACGGTAATCAGATTCTCGACGTACATGGGCTGCGCATACTCGATCCGCCCGCACTCGAGAACACGATCAACAATATCGCGGGGGTGGTCACGGTCGGGCTGTTCGCCCATCGACCCGCCGACGTCGTGATCGTCGGCGCAGCCGCGGGCACGGTACGCAAGTTGGGGCTCTAGATCGCGCTTCGATTCGGCGACCCAAACAAAAAGGCCCGCATTGCTGCGGGCCTTCGTTTTGGCTGGGGGACTAGGATTCGAACCTAGGTAAACGGA
>RGYP01000338.1 GCA_010031985.1 Gammaproteobacteria bacterium | reverse complement strand
CGCCCTTGGGCACTGCTATTGTTGTTGTTCTCGCCGGTCCTTCCGGCTTTGCAACCCCCCGATCGCAGCGAGGCGGAGCGCGCCCTGCTCGCCGGAGACTGCAAGGGCGCCGTCGAGGGTTATCTCGCCTCCGGTCTCGCCGACCGCGATCCGCGAACCATCGAGCGCGCACTCGAGGTGGCGCGCGCCTGCCGCAACCTGCCTGCCGCCTCGCAGGCTGCCGATCGCCTGTTCGAACTCGATGGTGAAAACGTCGAGGCGTTGCGGCTGATTGGCCTCGTGGCGCTCGAGACTTGGCGACTCGACTTTGCGCGCAAGGTGTATCGCGAGCTGCTCGCCAAGCCCGACGTGGAAGCCGACCGAGCACTCGCCGAGCTGCTGCCCGAACTCGCCGAGGGCGACGCCACACCCGCGGCGTGGCTGGTATTTCGCGATCTCGTCGATCGCGACAAAGTATCAGCCGGTACGCTCTCGACGCTCGCTCGCATGGCCTGCAATGCCGACGACTTGTCGGCCTGTCGCGAACTCATCGCGGCGGCGCGGGCCAAGGGCGGCGGCAACGAGGCGCGCACCATTCGGCTTTTGGCTGCGGCAGCCGCGGCCCAGGGCGATGAGCGCGTCGCGCTCGCCGAGGCCGATCTCGTCGCGCAGGGTGATCCTGAAAATCATCGCTTCGCGCGCATCGAAACTTTGATCGCACTCGATCGTCTCGATCAGGCACGTGAAGAATTGATCGCCATCGAATCGAATCGAGAGGCGGGCAACGAGCGCATCGTAGCCGATGCCGACCGTCGTCTGGCGCTGCTCGCGCTCTCGATGGGTGACGAAGCTGAGGCCGAGCGCAGATTCGGTGCGCGCCTCGGTCGCGATCGCGGCGCCGCCGAAGCGCTGTTCTATCTTGCGGTGATCGCCGAGCGGCGTGGTCGCAAGGACGTCGCGCTGCAAAGTTATCGGCAGCTGGCCGCAGCGGGGGCGGGCTTGCCGCCGCGCATCCGTGCGGCAAGGTTGCTGCTCGAGCGTAACGATCGCAATGAGGCTCTCAAATTCTTCGACGAGATGCTGCGCAGCGGTCGCAGCGACGCGATCGAGGTGGAGATCTCGCGTTCGCGAGCGCTGCAAGATGCCGGCTTCACCGACGACGCATTGGCAACGCTCGATGCCGCGCTCGAGCGCTTCCCATCGCACCCGGAGTTGCTCTATCAGCGTGCGGTGGTGCTCGATGCAGGTGGCCGCACCCGCGAAGGCGTCAAAGTATTCGAGGATCTGCTCGCCATGCGGCCGGGCGACGGCAACGTCCAAAACGCCCTCGGCTATACACTCGCCGATCGCAAGCGCCAGTTGCCGCGCGCCGAGAAGCTGATTCGTGAGGCGCTCGCGCAGCGGCCCGACAGCGCCGCCTTCCTCGACAGTTTGGGCTGGGTGCGTTTCCGTCGTGGCGACGCGCGGGCGGCACTGCCGGTGCTGGAGCGCGCCTGGCGCTTGTCGCGCGAAGCCGAAATCGGCGCTCACTGGGGCGAGGTGCTTTGGGCAACGGGTGAGAAGGCGGCTGCGCGGGCCATTTGGGCGCGTGCGTTGCTGATCGCTCCCGAGGCCAAGCCTTTGCGCAGCACCATCGAGCGACTCGCCGGCGAGGGTCGCAAGAGCGGTCAGCGCTGAGACGGCCGATGTCGCAAGACCTGCGTCGTCGTTTTCTTTGGTCGTCGCTGCTTGCCGCGTGCGCCATCGTCAGTGGTTGCGCAAGTCTGCGCGGGACGCTGGCACTACCTTTGATGCTGCCCGACGATTGGGAGTCGCGCCGCGCCGCGCTGCAGACCTGGCCCCGCTTCGAACTGCGCGGCAGGGTAGCGGTCGCCCGTGGCGAGGAGGGCTTTACGGCGAGCCTGCGCTGGGCGCAGCGCGCGACCGCCTCGCAACTCGAACTCGACGGACCGCTCGGTGTCGGCGGTTTGCGTCTCGAGGTCAAACAGGGGCAGATCGCCGACCAAATCGCAAGGGAGGATCTCGAGCGGCGTCTCGGGTTTTCTTTGCCCGTCGACTCGCTACGGTATTGGATGTTGGGCGTACCTGACCCCGCGCATGCGGCGCTCGAGCGCGTGGCCACGGATCACCCGCGACTCGAGAGCCTGCAGCAGCAGGGTTGGACCGTGCTCTTCCCGGCCTACGCGAAGGTGAGCGGCCTCGACTACGAATTGCCGCAGCGTATCGAAGTCACGCGCGAGGGGTTGCGGCTGCGGCTGCTGGTGGACGATTGGAGTGCCAGCAGGCGATGAGTGCGTCACTCGCGCCGTTGTCGCTCGTCTGGTGGCCTGCGCCCGCCAAACTCAATCTTTGTCTGCACGTG
>RGYP01000337.1 GCA_010031985.1 Gammaproteobacteria bacterium | reverse complement strand
CTGTTGGGCATCACCACAAGCGCTGCCGAGGCGAGCAGTGCACCGTAAAGAAAATACGGGCGTCGCCGGCCGAGACGGTTCCAGGTGCGATCGCTCCAATAACCGATGATGGGTTGAACGATGAGCCCCGTGACCGGCGCCGCGAGCCACAACAGCGGCAGCTCGTCCACCGCGGCACCCAGCGATTGGAAGATGCGGCTGACGTTGGCGTTCTGCAGGGCGAAGCCGAACTGGATGCCCATGAATCCGAAGCACATGTTCCAGATCTGCCAGAACCCGAGAGTCGGCTTTTTCATCGTGAATCCCCCCGGCGGACGAGTGTCGGCGCCATGCAGTGGCTAGACAACGAAATGAAATCGTATTCAGCATTCACCTGAGAGCGAGTATCGAAAACAATCGCTCCATTGGATGGGCTGCGTCGATTGTATCGATGCCGCCCCGGGGGACCTCGGAATGCTGGACGAAAACCCGTCTGCGCCGGCCGCCACGGAGGCGGCGGTGTCGTCGCACGCCGCCACGGCGCCGTGGTGGCGGGGCGCCGTCATCTATCAGGTTTATCCGCGCAGCTTTGCCGACTCCAATGGCGATGGCACGGGCGATTTGCCAGGGCTCATCGGCAAACTCGATTACATCGCGAGTCTCGGCGTCGATGCAATTTGGGTGTCGCCGTTTTATCGCTCGCCGATGGCGGATTTCGGTTACGACATCAGCGACTACCG
Organism: Gammaproteobacteria bacterium; assembly: GCA_010031985.1. Taxonomy (GTDB): domain Bacteria; phylum Pseudomonadota; class Gammaproteobacteria; order Steroidobacterales; family Steroidobacteraceae; genus UBA964. Next base: position 1,622 of record RGYP01000337.1, on the reverse strand, counting down.
CGACGTCGATCCGGTATTCGGCACGCTCGCCGATTTCGATCGCCTGCTGGCCGAGAGCCACCGCCGCGGCTTGCGTGTCATCGTCGATCAGGTGCTCAGTCACAGTTCCGATCGGCATCCGTGGTTCGAGGAAAGTCGGCGTAGTCGCGACAACCCGAAGGCCAACTGGTACGTCTGGGCAGATCCGCAGGCCGATGGCACGCCGCCCAACAATTGGCTGTCGATCTTCGGCGGTTCCGCGTGGCAGTGGGAGCCGCGGCGCGGGCAATACTATCTGCACAATTTTTTGGTCAGCCAGCCGGATCTGAATTATCACAATCCGCAAGTCGCAGCGCAGATGCTCGACGAAGCCGAGTTCTGGTTGCAACGCGGCGTCGATGGTTTTCGGCTCGACGCCATCAATTTTTGTTTCCACGATGCGCAACTGCGTAGCAACCCGGCCAAACCGCTTGCCGAACGCAAAGGGCGCGGCTACACCATCGACAACCCCTACGCCGCGCAGTACCACCTTCACGACAATACGCAGCCCGAAACACTGGGGTTCGTCGAGCAGCTGCGCAAGTTGGTCGATCGCTATCCGGGGGCGATGACGCTCGGAGAGATTTCCTGCGAGGATCCATTTGCTGCCGTCCGCGATTACACCGCGGGCGATCGACGGCTGCATTCGGCGTATTGTTTCGAGTTGCTGGTCGATCATTTTTCGACTGCACACGTACGCGATGTGTTTGCGACCTTGACCGCGCGCGCCCCCGACTTTTGGCCGGTGTGGGCCGTCGGTAATCACGACGTGGCGCGGGTGGCGTCGCGCTGGAGTTGCGAGGGCGTCGAGCCGGCGCGCCGCGCCAAACTACTCAATGCATTTTTGTTGTCGCTGCGCGGTACGGCTTGCAGTTACCAGGGCGAGGAGCTCGGCCTCGGCGAGGTCAGTCTGCCGCGCGAGGCACTACGTGACCCTTATGGCGTCGCTTTTTGGCCGACGTTCAAAGGGCGCGATGGTTGTCGCACGCCCATGCCGTGGGATGCGCGCGACCCGCAGGGGGGCTTTACGCGAGGCCAGCCCTGGCTGCCCATGCCCGACGAACATCGCGAGTGCGCCGTGTCCGTCCAGAACGCCGACCCGGCATCCATACTCAATGCCTATCGGGCAATGGTCAAGTTTCGTCGTGCGCAACCGGCGCTGCGCCAAGGCACGATGCGTTTGCTGGACTCAACGGCAGAGATCATTGCGGTGGTCCGCGAGCATGCCGACCAAGCGCTGCTTGCGGCCTTCAACTTCGGTAGCGCCCCTGCGAGACTGACGCTGCCGTCGCGCGTGGAGACGTTGTCGGGGCACGGCTTCGAGCCCTGCGTGCCCGGCCCTGGATACGTCGAGCTGCCCGCCGCGGGTGCCTTCTTTGCGCTGTTGCGGACCTCAAAGAAATAACGAAAACTCGAAAAACGAGGGATAAACGATGCTGACGAATGTCGACTGGCTGGTCGTACTGGCCTACTTCGTGGTGGTGTTTCTCGTCGCTTTCGGAGTGTCGCGTCGTCGCGAGACTCGCGAGTCTGCTGCAGGATACTTTCTCGGTAATCGTAATGCGGGCTGGTTCATCGTCGGTGCCTCGCTGTTTGCGTCGAAC
>RGYP01000336.1 GCA_010031985.1 Gammaproteobacteria bacterium | reverse complement strand
ATGACCCGCTGTGCCACGGCCTCGGCAAAGGTACGGCTTCGATCCTCGGCTGTCATCTTCGGATCGGGCAACGGCAAGTGAGTTGTGGAAGTCGAGGTCAGGTCACGGAATCTCGACGGCAGTTCGGTCATCGCTTCGGGCCTGATGACGGCTGCGCCAACCGATGCGGCGAGCTCAGCACTCGGCGGCGTGGCGGTGGGGCTAGTCACGGGGCCAGCCATGAGACCAGACGAGGATCCACTCTCCGAATTTTCGGAAAGCCCTCGCGGGGCAAACATCGACACGAACGACTGCGTATCCCAACGATCGCCGTCCCTCGGCGTTTCGTTCTGATCGTTGAACGCGTCTGGATCACGATCGGCAAACTCGGCTTCGCTGACGTTGAAAGTCCTCGTGCGCAACTCCGATAGGGTAGTCGTCGCCCTCGTATTCTCTCGAGTCTTGGTTTCATCGGCAGCCATCAGAGTAGGCGCGGTCGTCATGCTAAGCGGCGACGCCGCTTGCACACCGGCGCTACCCGCGGCATCGATGGGCCCGACAAGGACGTCAGCGCTGCGGGTCGGCGTCGTCAAGGTCAGCAATCGGCCCATCCCCAAATCTTTTTTGAGCTTTACCCCGGTCGGCAGCGTTGCCGTTTCGTCCGCAGGGCTAAGAGTTGATGGCGTCTCGATTGATGGCGTCTCGATTGATGGCGTCTCGGTTGATGACGTCTCGGTTGACGGGCTCTGACCTGATGTCGTCGTCTCGGTCACGCCGCGAAATCCAAACGCACGCCACCGCAGCAGATCCTCATCGGCAATCGGTGTGATCGAGGCTGCCGATACGGCGTCCTCTTGAACCGCGCGAGCCACCGCGTCATCCACCACCGAGACCGGTGGCGCGGACGGCGGTAACACCGGCGGAGGCAGGAGCATGGGCGGAATCGCGATGACCATCGACTCGACCGTCGGCCGTTCGAGATCGGTGTCGTTGCCCGACGAGTCGATCGGAGCGACGTCGGTCTCAGCCACCCCGGGCTCCGTCACGACGCTATCGTTCGTGGTTTCGCTCAGCAGCAAGCGCGCGAGCGAGCGATCGATACCCATCGTGACCGCGAATTCTTCCAGCTTGGAGTCCGCAACGATCGGCTCCGGGGAGTACCCGCGAGTCACCAATCGCAGCGGCAACTCCGGCAAGCCCTTGCCGGTTTGTTCGTCGGCCGACTCCGCCTCGGACCCCTCGGCGTCTGCGGGACGAGGTGCCGCCTCGCGCATCAGCGAGGCGAAGAGCGCACCCGCCTCCTCGGTATTCTGCGGCGAATCTCCCATCAACATGGGATTTTCCGCCGGTCGGACCGACGTCGGGAACAACGTCATCGATGATTCTGTAGCAGCCATGGTCTAGGAACTTTCTTGCCGGTTTGTGAGGACGCTCACTTGCGTTGCAAACCGGATGCCAGCCGACCCGTGGGTCGCGCTTGGAACAGGCCATCGAGAATCTGCTGCTCGCGCAGCGCAGCCTCGCGGACCGCCACCTGTTGCGATTTGTCCGCGGCGTGATCGATCGCGTCCGCGAACTTGCGACTCCCCTGCGCTTCTTCCAATGCCGCCTCGAACAAAAATTCAGCTTGGGCGACTTTGTTCTTCTGATCGACCGAGAGCGTCGACAGCCATCCCGAGAAGTCACGATAAAGCCGCAGGGCCCCGACGGTACGCCCGGCTTTCTCCCCTTCGACGATCATGTCACCGTAGTCGCCGCAGTATCGTTCGACGGTCTCGAGACGCTCCTGCTCCGTCGCCAAAGCTTGCCGACGTTCGGTGGCGACCATCTCGGCCGACTTCGCGAGGGCATCGGTCACCCGCGCAATACGCTGCAGTCGCGAGGCCCGGATACGCTGACGATCGCTCATGTCAAAACTCGCGCGAGCTGCTGGAAGCCCCCCGCGAAATCAACTTGTTCGTCGACTTCCTGCATCAAAAAATCGCGTAAGGCATTCTTGCGTTGCAAGGCCTCATCGAGATCGGGATTGGTACCCGCACGATAGGCGCCGACCGAGACCAGGTCGCGATTTTCTTCCCAGGTGGCCATCAAGCGACGGAACTTGCGTACCAACGTACGCTGCTCCGTCGAAATCAGTCGATTGGCGAGACGCGAGATCGAGACATTGATGTCGATTGCGGGATACTGCCCAAGCGCAGCCAAATCGCGCGACAGCAGTACGTGTCCATCGAGAATGGCGCGGGCGCCGTCGACGATCGGGTCGTTGGCATCGTCACCTTCGGCGAGGATGGTGTAGATCCCGGTGATGCTGCCACCTGCTGCCACGCTGCCCGCACGCTCGACGAGTTCATTAATCAAAGAAAAT
>RGYP01000335.1 GCA_010031985.1 Gammaproteobacteria bacterium | reverse complement strand
GCGTCTTTGCCCGCCGGAATCTTGAGCGGACCGTTGTCGACGACGGTGGCAAAATCTGCGGGCTTGGCGCAACTCGCCTTGAAAATTCCCCAGGAACTGCAGCCCGCGAGCATCAATGTGGCGCAGCAGACCACGAACGAGCGACTTTTCGGCACCGACCTCAGCATCGACATAACGCGTCCCACCTCATCGTACGACCGGCTCGAGGCCGGCTTGCTGCATCGCCGCGGCCACCCGTCCGTGAAAACGCTCCGACAACGATGTCAGAGGCAGACGAATGCCGGAGTCGATCATACCCAATCTCTGCAAGGCCCACTTCACCGGGATCGGGTTACCTTCGAGGAACAGATCCTCGTGCAAGCGAGCGAGCTTGGCATCGCTCTCGGCCGACTGCGCGAGATCGCCGGCGCGCGCTGCAGCCACCATCGCGGCCATGAGCGCGGGCGCCACGTTCGCGGTCACCGAAATCACGCCCTGCGCGCCCGCGAGGATCGCTTCGCGCGCCGTGGCGTCATCCCCCGAAAGCACCGTGAACTGCGGCACCAGCGCAAGAATCTCGCGCACCCTCGCGGCGCCGGCGACGGCCTCTTTGATGGCGACGATCCGCGGCAAGGCCGCAAGCCGCGCAACCGTCGCGGGCAACATGTCGACCGCCGTACGCCCCGGCACGTTGTAGAGCACGACCGGAACTTTTGAACCGGCAGCGATCGCTTCGTAGTGACGGAAAAGACCCTCTTGCGTCGGCTTTACGTAGGCAGGCGTGACCACCAGCACACCGTCGACGCCGAGCTCGCCGAGCCAGCGTACGCGTTCGACGGTGCTCGCGGTGCTGCTGGTACCGGCGCCGGCGATGATTGCCAAGCGACCCGCGACTCGAGCACCCTCACCGCGCTCGCGGGCGAATGCGACCGCCGCAACAACGAGTTCGCGCAGTTCGCTCTCGGTGATGGTGGCTGACTCGCCGGTCGTGCCGCCGACGATCACCGCTGCGGTGCCACCCCGAAAATGGAAATCGAGCAGCCTGTGCCAGGCGGCAAAATCGATCGCACCATCCGGACGCATCGGCGTGACCACGGCCACGGAACTGCCAGAGAACATAAAGACACACGAGAGGCCAGAAGAGCCGAAGATGTTACGGGCGCCTGACACTCTGGCGCAACCGCTCGAATAAAGCCCGCTGTGGGTCGCGATTGACGCCTTCAGTCGCTACACTTGCGACCAATACCTTCTTGCGCGCGATTAATGAAGCAGCACCTCGCCATCTCGGCCATCGGCCCCGACAGAACTGGTCTCGTCCACGATCTCACCCAAGTCATCACCGACTGCGGCGGCAACATCAGCGAAAGCCGCATGGCGAGTCTCGGCAACGAGTTTGCAATGGTACTTCTGGTCGCCGGCAACTGGCACTCGCTCGCCAAGCTCGAAACCGAACTCGCCAAATTCGCCGTCGAGGCGGGACTGACGCTGCACGTGCAGCGCACCGAGGCTCGCAACGCGCGCACCGATTTCCTGCCCTACTCCATCGATGCGGTCTGTCTCGATCAGGCGGGCATCGTCTCTGCGCTCTCGGGTTTCTGCGCGACGCGCGGCATCGACATCGCCGAAGTCGCCACACGCAACTACCCTGCGGCGCACACCGGCGCGCTCATGTTCGCGGTGCAGATGATCGTCAACGTGCCGAGCCGCCTGCATCTGGCGCATCTGCGCGAAGAGTTCATGGAATTCTGCGATGCGCGCAATCTCGACGCCATTCTGGAGCCCGTCAAATCCTGAGGAGGACGCATGCCGAAAGCCACCCAGATCGCGCCTGGCAAGAAAGTGCCGGATTTCAGCGCCACCACCACCGACGGCGGGACGTGGCGGCTTCGTGACGCGAAAGGCTCGAAGGTCGTGCTGTTCTTTTATCCCAAGGACATGACTTCGGGCTGCACGGTCGAGGCCCAGCAATTCCGCGACCTGCAGTCGGCATTTCGGAAAGCGACAACCATGGTGATCGGTGTTTCCCGCGACTCTTGCGCTTCGCACCAGAAATTCAAGACCAAGGAAAAGCTCAACTACGAATTGCTCTCGGATGCGGACGAGGCATTGTGCCAGCTGTTCGACGTCATCAAAGAAAAAAACATGTATGGCAAGAAAGTGATGGGTATCGAGCGCAGCACCTTCTTGATCGATGCCGATGGCAAGCTTGCGCAGGAGTGGCGCAAGGTGAAGGCGGACGGACACGCAGCCGAAGTTCTGCTCGCGGCGAAAGCGCTTTGAAGAAGCGCCGCACGGCACGACGGCGCCGGCTGTTCGTGCTCGACACCAACGTGCTGATGCACGATCCGGCCTCCATCTTCCGCTTCGAAGAGCACGACATCTTTCTGCCG
>RGYP01000334.1 GCA_010031985.1 Gammaproteobacteria bacterium | reverse complement strand
CCACCTGCGCAGGCGATCATTAAGGGCTGGCGGAACGCATCAGCCGTTCCCCTGCCCGCCTGCGGTCTTCGATGGAACCCGGCACCTTTCGATGCCGAACCCGCATCAACCAAAAAAACGTTCCGATCAGACGCCTAGTGACGACTGATCGACCTGCACGCCCGGACCCATCGTCGACGACAGGGTGACGCGCTTCAAATAAATGCCCTTCGACGTGGCGGGCTTCGCCTTCTGCAAGTCGGCAAGCAACGCGAGGAGGTTTTCCTTGAGTTGCTGCGGCTCGAAGCTGGCTTTGCCGATCGTGCAATGGACGATTCCCGCCTTGTCCACGCGGTAACGCACCTGACCGCTCTTGGCGTTCTTCACTGCGCCAGCAACGTCAGGGCTGACCGTGCCGACCTTCGGGTTCGGCATGAGGCCGCGAGGACCGAGAATCTGGCCGAGCTGGCCGACGACGCGCATCGCGTCGGGGCTGGCAATGACCACGTCGAAATCGAACTCGCCAGCCTTCACTTTCTCGGCGAGATCTTCGAGCCCGACGATGTCGGCACCAGCGGCCTTCGCGGCCTCCTGGTTGCGACCCGAGGTGAACACGGCGACGCGGACCGACTTGCCGATGCCGTGCGGCATCACGGTCGAGCCACGCACCTGCTGATCGGACTTCGAAGCGTCGATGCCGAGATTGATGGCCGCGTCCACCGATTCATTGAACTTGGCACTGGCGAATTGTTTGACGAGCTTGAGCGCGTCATCGACCACGTAGCTTTTGCCCGGCGGGAGCGCGTCTTTCCAGGGCTTCATGCGCTTTGCGATGGCAGTCATGTTCAGACTCCTTCCACGTCGACGCCCATGGAACGGGCACTGCCGGCGATCGTGCGCACGGCCGCATCGAGATCGGCGGCGGTGAGATCCGGCGTTTTGGTCTTGGCGATCTCCTCGAGCTGAGCCCGGGTGATCTTGCCGACCTTGTTGGTGTTCGGCGTGCCGCTACCCTTCTCGATGCCGATCGCCTTGCGGATCAGCACCGCCGCGGGCGGCGTCTTCATGATGAAGGTGAAGCTGCGATCCGAATACACGGTGATCACCACCGGGATCGGCAGACCCTTTTCGATTTTCTGCGTAGCAGCGTTGAACTGCTTGCAGAATTCCATGATGTTGACGCCCTGCTGGCCCAGTGCGGGGCCGATGGGCGGTGACGGGTTGGCCGAGCCTGCAGGCACCTGCAGCTTGACGTAGCCCTGAACTTTCTTGGCCATCGTTCGTTCTCCTGGGTGCAAACGCCCGCGGTATTGGCGAGCTCCCCATGCGCTTCCTTGCCGTTACGGCGCGCGATCCTTCGCGTGCCGATCCATTGACCCGACACCTTGCGGCGCCGGGTCTTCAAAAAAATCTCAGGCTTTCTCCACCTGCGAAAAATCGAGCTCCACGGGCGTAGAGCGCCCGAGGATCTGCACCGCCACCTGCAGGCGGTTTTTTTCGTAATTGACGTTCTCGACCACGCCGTTGAAATCGTTGAAGGGGCCATCGGTGACCCGCACGACTTCGCCCGGCTCGAAAATGACCTTCGGTCGCGGCTTCTCGACGCCTTCCTCGACCCGACGCAGGATCTGGTTCGCTTCGCGATCGGAAATCGGTGCCGGCTTTTCTTTGGTGCCGCCGATGAAGCCGAGAACCTTCGGTACCTCGTGAACGAGATGCCAGGTTTCTTCGTCCATTTCCATCTGCACGAGCACGTAGCCCGGGTAGAACTTGCGCTCGCTCTTGCGCTTCTGCCCATCGCGCATCTCGACCACCTCTTCGGTGGGCACGAGAATTTCACCGAACTTCTGCTCGAGTCCGGCGCGTTTGATGCGCTCTTGCAGCCCTTCGGCCACTCGGTGCTCGAAGTTCGAATAGGCGTGGACGACGTACCAACGCATAGCCATGGTCAGCCTCCGGTGCCCGCGCCGCCGAGGATCGACTTGGTTGCCCAACCGAGCAGCGAGTCGACGCCCCAGAAAAACAGCGACATGATGATCACGAACACGAACACCACCAGCGTCATCGTCCCGGTCTCCTGGCGGGTGGGCCAGAAAACCTTGTAGAGCTCGATGCGCGCTTCGAGCACGAACTTCCAGAGATCGCGCCCGTATTGCGAAACGGCGAACACCAGGGCCCCCACCACGAGCGAACCGGCGAACACGCCCCAGCGCACCCAATCGTCTTGAGTACCCTTGAGGTAGTAGAAGGCGAAGATGCCCGCCGCCGCGATGAACATCGCAGCGTAGAGCTTCGCCTTGTCGGCGCCCGTGACGCCTTCGTGTTTGACCGTTTCGTTCATCGTCGACCCTGAGTGGCAGGCCAGGAGGGAATCGAACCCCCAACCTGCGG
>RGYP01000333.1 GCA_010031985.1 Gammaproteobacteria bacterium | reverse complement strand
GCGTGTCGGTCGGGCGGCTCGCTATGGTGGCAACGGTGCCGGGATGGGGCTGGCGATCGTCAGACAGCTCGTTGCTCTGATGAGCGGCGAAGTCACCGTGCAAAGCAGGCTCGGCGAGGGGAGTGCGTTTCGGTTCACGATCGTCGCCGAGAGCGCAGCGCAGCCAGCCGCGTCGCGCGCTGCTCGGTTGGAAAATGCCTTGCCCAACGGTTACACAGGACCGCAGCGTCTCGCGCTCGTCATCGACGATGACCCGGGCAGCCGCGCCGTGTTTTCTGCGGTGCTCGAATACGCGGATTTTTCGGTTCGCGAGGCCGATAGCGGCAACGCGGCCGTGGCCATGCTCGATGATCTGCCGAGGCTCGATGTCGTCGTCACCGATCAGTTCATGCCCGATGGCGATGGGTGGGCGGTGCTCGAGGGGATCGGCGCGCGACGGCCGGGCGTGCCTTGCGTGATGATCTCCGCCGCGACGCCGAGCCCACCGGTGGGGTATCCCGCGGAGCGCCGATTCGCGGCGACGTTCCTCAAACCGGTCGACCACGCAGCGTTGCTCGAGGTCATCGGCGAAGCGCTCGGACTCGAGTGGCGCTGGAACACTGGCGAGCCGACGTCGTCGGTGCGTGACGCCGACGCGCGCGGTGCCATGATGCAAAAAAAACCCGATCAAAATTCCTTGTCGGAGCTCAGGCAACTGATCGAATACTCCGAGATCACGGCGATTCGCGACTGGGCGCGTCGCTTGCGGCAGTCTGCGCCCGAGCAGGGTGAGTTCGCCGACAAGGTCGAGATCGCGGCGATCGATCTCGATTTCCGCTCCCTCGAAGCCTTGTGCGAGACGGCGACCGTCGCGGCGGAGAGTCCATGAGCGACTCGCGCATCGACGTGCTGCTGGTCGACGACTCGGTCACCGATCTGCGGCTACTGATCGATCTGATGTCGCTGCGTGATCTGCGCCTGAGCGTTGCGCAGGACGGTGCGAGGGGTTACCAATTGGCGGTCGCGCTGCAGCCGGGACTCATTCTGCTCGATGTGAACTTGCCGAAGATGGACGGCTATGCGGTATGCCGGCGGCTCAAGTCCAATCCACTCACCGTCGGCATTCCGGTTATTTTTTTGACGGCAGAGACCGATCTCGACGAGCGTCTCAAAGGTTTTGCCGCGGGCGGTGTCGACTACATCTCCAAGCCGTTCGAGGCGCAGGAGGTACTGGCGCGGGTCGGTGTGCATCTCGAGCTTGCCGTGCGTCGCGCGCGCATCATCGATGCCAGTCTGGGAACGAGTCTCGATGCTGTGCTCGTCGCAAGCGCCCAGAAAATTCTCCGCGATCGCATGGCGAATCCCCCGTCGCTCGAAGAATTGGCGCACCAGGTCGGCAGCAATCGTCGACGTCTCAACGAGGCTTTTCAGGAGCTTTGCGGGCAGCCCGTATTCGGTTGGTTGCGCGAAGAGCGCTTGCGCCGCGGGCACGAGATGGTCATGGGCAGTGACGCCTCGATCTCGGTGATCAGCGATTTTTTAGGCTACTCGACGCCTGCCAATTTCACCAAGGCGTTTCGCGAGCACTTCGGCTGTACGCCCACCGAAATACGGCAGGGCCGCGCGCCCGCTGGCTAAAGCGCGATCAAGATCGCGGCGCCGATCGTCAGCAGGCGCGCCGTTTCGAAGTGGCGAGAGAACGAGCGACCTTCGAGCAGCCAGCCGAGGCTCATGGCCGAGGCGGCGATCGCCGCTGCAAAAATGATCTTGGCACTCATCGTAAAGCCGTCATGATTCGCCAAAAAATACAGGGTCGCGAGCGCGAGCAGCGCGTACTGCAGTAGCACGTAATTTTTGATCTTCGCGCTCGCGGTCGGCGCATATCGCCGAACGGTTTGGGTGTCGAGATGGACGAGGGCAGCGCCACGCCCCGCTGGCGGGTCGACCCAGGTGCGCAGGGCCGCACCGAAAGTCTTTGCGGTGAGTGACTTGCGCAGCACCTCGGCATAGACGTTCAGATTGCCCCACAGGATGTTGTAGCTCGCGAGCGGTTTGCGGATGCCGTACACCACGGGCTCAGCGTCGCGCTCCTCGGCGTAGCTGCCGAAGAGTCGATCCCAGATGATGAAAATTCCACCGTAGTTGCGATCGATGCAGTAGTCGTTTTGACCATGATGCACGCGGTGATTCGACGGCGTGACGAATACGCGATCGATCCAGCCGAGTTTGCGCACGAGTTCGGTGTGTACCCAGTACTGGTACAGCAGGTCGATCAGCGCCACCGTGCCGAACACGACGGGCGGCACGCCGACGATCGCCATCGGCAGATAGAACGGGAAGCCGAGAAACGCCCCGGTCGACGTCTGGCGCAGCGCCGTCGACAGGTTGAACCACTCGGAGGAGTGGTGCACCTGATGCGC
>RGYP01000332.1 GCA_010031985.1 Gammaproteobacteria bacterium | reverse complement strand
GAGAACGTCATGTCGCGCAGTACCCCGGTCAATCGGACCGTCAGGCTGATCGCCGCGGCCTTGGCTCTCGCGGTCCTCGCGGCCTGCGACAAAGACAAGGACGTCGAGCCGCCGGCAGAACTTGTCGACTTCAAAGAATCGCTCGGCGTACAACGCGCATGGACGCTCTCGCTGGGCGGTGGCGATGAGGTCATGCGCGACGGTCTCGCGCCCGCCGCCATCGGCGATCGGGTGTTCCTCGCCGGTCGTGGCGGCGATGTGGTCGCCGTACAGGCGGTCAGCGGCAAGACGATCTGGCGTACGCGCACCAAGGCTGAGCTCACGGGAGGCCCGGGCGCAGGGCAGGGGCTGGTCGTGGTCGGCACGGCAGACGGCGAACTCATCGCGCTCGACGAGACGACGGGTACGCGTCGCTGGTCGGCGAAATTGGGCGGCGAAATTTTGGCGGCGCCCGCCATCGCCGAGAGTGCCGTGGTGGTACGCACCGTCGCTGGTCGCTTGCTCGGTCTCGCGCTGACCGACGGCAAAGAATTGTGGCGTGAAGATCAGCAGATTCCGCGATTGACGCTACGCGGAACCGGGGCGCCCGCCATCGCCGGCGGCACGGCGGTCAGCGGCTTCGACAATGGTCGTGTGCTGGCGGTCGATGCCGCGCGCGGCGAAGTGCTCTGGGAGCAACTGGTCTCACCGGCGCGTGGCCGTACCGAGCTCGAACGACTCGTGGACATCGACTCCGCGGTCAAGATCTCGGGCAGCGATATCTTTGTCGCGGGCTTTCAGGGTCGTGTTTCGATGCTCGCACTCGATACCGGTCAGGCCTGGTGGTCGCGCGAGATCTCGAGCCATCGCGGGCTCGACATCGATGACGAGCGAGTCGTGGTCACGAGCGCCATGGGCGAGGTGATCGCCTTGAACCGACGCACCGGTGTCGAGATCTGGCGACAGAATGGCCTGCGTCTGCGCAGGCTCTCGGCGCCGGCGATCATCGCGGGTCGTGTTGCGGTCGCCGATTTCGAAGGCTATGTGCATTGGCTCGATGCCGCGACGGGCGCCTTCGTCGCGCGCAGCAAGAGCGGCGGACGCACCAGCAATCCACCGCTCGTGGTCGGTGATCTCGTCATCTTCCAGGATGACGAAGGTCGCGTGACGGCACTGCGTCCCAAGGGCTGAGCGCAGGGACAAGGGCGATACCGCCTCTGTCCCGTCGGAGTCATCATGCTTCCCGTGGTCGTGCTCGTAGGTCGTCCGAACGTCGGCAAGTCGACGCTCTTCAATCGTCTGACCGGGACACGAGATGCCATCGTGGCCGACATGCCGGGCGTCACTCGTGATCGCCAATACGGCTACGGCAAGCTCGGCCCCGTGCCTTACGTGGTGGTCGACACCGGCGGCCTCGTCGAGCAGCCCTCGGGCATCGAAACGCCGATGCGTCTGCAGACCGAGCGCGCCATCGAAGAGGCCGACGTACTCGTTTTTCTCGCCGATGCGCGCAGCGGGCTGACGCCGCAAGATCACTGGGTGGTGCGTGAGTTGCGCCGCTCCGGCAAAAAGGTGGTGCTCGCCGTCAACAAGGCCGAGGGTCTCGACCCCGCGACGGCCGCTGCGGACTTTCATTCTTTGGGGCTCGGCGAGCCGATGGCGATCGCTTCGGCGCACGGTGACGGCTGCCGCGAACTCATGTCGCGCGTGCTCGAAGATTTCGATCCGGAAGTCATCGCCGCCGAATCCTCGCCGAACGATGGCCGCATCCGCATCGCCATCATCGGCCGACCCAACGTCGGCAAGTCCACGCTCGTCAATCGTCTGATCGGCGAAGAGCGCGTGATCGCGAGTGACATGCCGGGCACCACGCGCGACAGCATTTTCGTACCGTTTGCGCGCGATGAACGCGAGTTTACTTTGATCGATACGGCGGGTGTCCGGCGGCGCGGCAAGATCGATGACGACGTCGAGAAAGCGAGTGTCGCCAAGACGTTGCAGGCGATCGATACCGCGCACGTGGTGATCTTCGTCGTCGATGCGCACGACAGCATCGGCGAGCAGGATGCCAATGTGCTCGGTCTTGCGCTGCAGCGGGGGCGGGCGCTCATCATTGCCGTCAACAAATGGGACGGCATTCCGATGGAGCAGCGCGACGAAATTCGCCGGCTGCTCGAGCTCAAACTCGATTTCGTCCCGTATGCGCCGGTGCATTTCATTTCGGCGCGACACGGTACCGGTGTCGGTGAGCTGGTCGCGGCCACCATCAAGGCCTACGACGCCGCGATGACCGAGATCCCAACGCCGAAGCTCACCAAGACGCTCGAGCGGGCGATGGTGCAGCATCAGCCACCGCTCGTGCGTGGTCGGCGTATCAAGTTGCGTTATGCCCACCAGGGCGGACGCAATCCGCCGCGGAT
>RGYP01000331.1 GCA_010031985.1 Gammaproteobacteria bacterium | reverse complement strand
TGCTCGACTTTTCGAGCGGCGTGAGATCGGGTCGGTTGTATTTGTCGATGGGCGTTGGCACCGTGACGATGTAGACATTGCACCGCCGGATGTCAGCAAGCTCGCTCGAATAACTGAGATGCGTCGCCTCCTTCAACTCGGTGCGCGAAACCTCGAGCGTCGAGTCACGGCCGCGCGTCAGCTCACGAACCCGGTTCTGGTTGATGTCGAAGCCGACCGTGCGGTACCGCTTGCCAAACTCCACGGCGAGAGGCAAGCCCACGTAACCGAGACCCACCACACCGATTCGCACTGACTTGAGACTCATCCGCATTCTCCGCTCAAACATCTTTAGGATGGAAATCCGTTACTGAAAGAAAGTCTTGCCGCCACTCGCCTTCGCAAGTTTGACGAGCATGGTCTCGTGCGCCGCGAGCTCGGTGGCATTCGGCTCGACGATCTTGAGCGCGGCGCCCTCACCGCGGACCCAGCGCTGCGCGGTGTCGCCACCACGCGCCGCCTTGTGACTGGCCTCACCCAACTGCAAGGCGCTCTGGCCGCCCGTCATCGCGAGATACACATCGGCCAGGATCCGCGCATCGAGCAGCGCGCCGTGCAACTCGCGCTTGGAGTTGTCGATGCCGTAACGCTTGCAGAGCGCATCGAGATTATTTCTTTGGCCCGGATGCAGCTCGCGCGCAAGCGCGAGGGTATCGAGCACCCGACGCGTGCTGTCGATGGAGGCTTGCGCCCCGGGCAGTCGCGCGAGCTCGGCGTTCAAAAAACCGACGTCGAAAGCCGCGTTATGAATGATCAGCTCAGCCCCATCGATGAACGCCAGAAACTCGGCGGCGATCGTCGCAAAGACGGGCTCGCGTCGCAGCTTCTCGAGCGTCATGCCGTGTACCGCGGTCGCGCCCTCGTCGATCTCGCGCTCGGGATTGAGGTAGCGATGAAAGTGACGCCCTGTCGGTCGTCGCGCCACGAGCTCGACGCAGCCGATCTCGATGATGCGATGGCCGTGCGCGACCTCGAGGCCGGTGGTTTCAGTGTCGAGGACGATCTGTCGCATGGGCGCGGATTCTAGCCGACCACTCTGCCATCGCGCAGAGCATCGATGGCGGCGTTGGCGAGTTGATCGACGCGCTCGTTGCCCGGAACGCCCGAATGCCCCTTCACCCAGCGCCACTCGACCTCGTGTCGCGAGGCTGCGGCATCGAGGCGCTCCCAAAGATCACGATTTTTGACCGGCTTTTTGTCGGCGGTGCGCCAATCGCGCGCCTTCCAGGACGCGAGCCACTCCGTGATGCCCCGCCGCACGTATTCGGAATCGGTGTGCACCAGAACGCTCATGGGGCGCGTGAGTGCCTCGAGCGCAGAAATCACCGCCATGAGTTCCATGCGGTTGTTGGTGGTCGCCGCCTCGGCACCCGAGAGCTCGCGAAAATGATCACCGTACTGCAGCGTCGCCGCCCAGCCGCCTGGGCCCGGGTTGCCGCGGCAGGCGCCATCGGAATACACCTCGACTCTCACGGCGGACGCCGGTTTGCCGACGACGGCTCGGTAAGACCGCCGAGCACCCGCGTCGCACGCTCGCGCAGGCGCGGCCGCAGCGGCGTCAAGGAATGCAGTCGCTTGCGCGCTTTGAGTACCACGGCACCACCGGGCAGTGGGTACCACCACGACCTTCGCGTACGCAGGGTGACGGCGGCCGGCTCGCCCCAAGGCAACTCGTGCAGGTAACGGCGCGCCTCGCCGATGTCATAGCCCAGCAAGCGCAACCAATCGCGCAAGCGCCGCTCGGAAATCAGCCTTCTGAGGCCAGGCGGGTACCCGGCGCGCGTGGTGGCGGCACGCAGACCCCAGGGACTCCAGGGCGCGAACGCGAGGATCACGAGCTTGCCATCACCCGCGAGCACGCGATCAGCCTCGCGCAACACCGAGTACGGGTCGGATTCGAACTCGAGGGTGTGGGGCAACAGCACGGTGTCGACCGAATCGCTCGCGATCGGCAACTGCGAGAGTCGACTCACGAGATCGCAGCCGCTGACGAGGCTGCTCGCAGCGAGCGCCTGCGAGCGCGTGCGCGCACCGCGCAGCAAACCACGGCCCTCGCCCCACGCGCCGACCTGCAGCATCTCCCAACCAAAGCAGTCCTCGAGCGTCTCGCCGACGAGGGCGGACTCGAGCGCAAGCAAGGCTGCGCCACGCGGACCGCTGAACCATTCGGCGAGGGCTGAAGTCATGGGAATAAACGATAGCAATTTTGGGCACTTGCCGGTTAAATACGCGCCCGATGCTGAGCACAATTTTTCGTGGGGTGGGACTCATCGCGCTGCTGTGTCTCGGCGGCTGCGCAACGCTGACGGAGCCCTGGTGGATGAGTATCCGACAGGCACGGTGGGACGGGTGTTGGATGCGG
>RGYP01000034.1 GCA_010031985.1 Gammaproteobacteria bacterium | reverse complement strand
AATGCTGTGCGGGCGAGGCGGGCGCGGTGCGCGAGATTCGCTGCCCACCAACAAACGACACAGGCGATGGCCATGAGGCCCGCGCACCAGCGGGCCGTGCCGTCGTAGAGCACGC
This sequence comes from Gammaproteobacteria bacterium, assembly GCA_010031985.1. Lineage (GTDB taxonomy): Bacteria > Pseudomonadota > Gammaproteobacteria > Steroidobacterales > Steroidobacteraceae > UBA964. The sequence goes on along the minus strand of RGYP01000034.1, from coordinate 10,685 downwards.
CGGTAAGGATGGCGCTCACCATCGATAGCAACATGGCGATCGAACTCGAGAGGCCGGCAGCGACGCCTGCGAGTTGCGGGTTGTCTTCGACGGCGCCAGCAAGCGATACGGGCGAGAGAATGCCGTTGGCCACCATCATCAAACCGAGTGAACCACTATAGAGCGATAAACTCGGTACGCTGATGAACGCAGCGACGATGAACAAGCTGGTGGCGACCAGGTTGCAGACGAGCCCGATCCGCGTGGTTTGCCAGACGCCGCGGCGCCGTGACAAATGGCCGGCCGCCGTTGCACCGATCACGTAGCTGATCGCAAGACCCGACCAGAGCGCGCCGAACTCGCTGCTCGACAACGCGAAGAGCTTTTCGTAGAGCGCGGCGCCGATGGTGATGAAAATGAAGCCCCCCGCACTCACGCTGCTGTAGGTGAGCGAGTGCCCCATGAAGCCGCGTTCGCCGAGCAATACTCGCGCACCGCGCAGGAGTTCGCCGAAGCGCATGGGCGCGCCGTTGGCCGGACGTGTTTCGCGCAATTGCGAGGCGAGCAGGGCGAGTACGCAGGCCGCCACTGCAGCGTGCAGCCAGAAGATCCCGCGCCAGCCAGCGGCCTCGCTCGCGAGCCCGCCGACGAGCGGCGCCAACACCGGCGCGACGCCCATCACCGCCGTGATGAACGACAGCGCGGTGGCGGCAGGGCCGGGTTCAAAGGAATCGCGCACGATGGCGCGAGTGACCACCGTCGCCACGCTCACGCCCATGGCCTGGAAGAAACGCGCAACGATGACCATGCTGATGTCCGTTGCGAGACTTGCGGCGAGACTGGCGATCAGAAACAAGCTGTATCCCGCCAGCAGCACCGGCCGGCGTCCGTAGCGATCGCTCAACAATCCCTGTACGGGCTGGAAAAGTCCGAGTCCGAAAAGATAGGCCGAGACCACGAACTGCACGGCGGCGTAATCCGCCTGCAAGGAGCGGACGAGCAGTGGTAGCGCCGGCACGACGCTCGCCATGCCGAACGCAGAGAGCGCGCTCGCGATGCCGAGCAGCGCGATGAACGCTCGACCCGTACGCCGTGTATTCAGCTGCCGCTCGAGATCAGCTTCTCGAATTCGGGTGCCACTTGAAAGAGATCGCCGACGAGCCCGTAGTCCGCCACTTCGAAGATCGGCGCTTCGGGATCTTTATTGATGGCGACGATGGTGCGCGCATCTTTGATCCCGGTGAGGTGCTGGATCGCGCCGGAGATGCCGAAGGCGAGGTAGATGTCGGGCGCGATGATCTTGCCGGTCTGCCCGACTTGCATGTCGTTCGCCGCATAGCCGGCGTCGACGGCGGCGCGCGAGGCGCCCACGGCTGCGCCCATCTTGTCGGCGAGGCTGTAGAGGATTTTGAAATTGTCGGCGCTCGCGAGCGCGCGGCCACCGGAGACGACTTTCTTTGCGGTCTGCAGATCGGGGCGATCGCTGCGGGCCGAGGTGACCGAGACGAAACGCGTATGCGTCGGCAGCGTGGCCGAGAGAGTGACGGCTTCGATCGGTGCCGGGCTGGCAGCGGCTCCCGCGGCTTCGAACGAGGCCGTGCGGACGGTGGCGACCACGCGACTGCCGGCCGCCACTTCGACGGTGATGATCGCGTTGCCGGCGTAAATCGGTCGCTTGAAGCGCGTGGCGCTTTCGGCCGCCATGATGTCCGAGGCCTGCGGCGCATCGAGTAGCGCCGCAACCCTCGGCATCAAATCTTTGCCGAAGGTGGTCGATGGGCCGAACACGTGCGTGTAACCCTGCGCGAGTTCGGCGAGTTGCGGCGCCAAGGTGGCGGCGAGCGGATTGGCGTGGATCGCATGCGTGACCGTGACGACTTTGGCGACCCCGGCAATCTGCGCGGCTTGGGCGGCCACGGCGGACGCATCGGCGGCAAAGACGGCCAGATGGATCTCGGCGCCCGGGATGCCGCTGGCGCAATGTACGCACTTGGCGATGACGGGGTTCAATTTGCCGCCGGCATGTTCGGCGACGATCAGAATCTTGCTCATGTGTGTATCAGATCCCTGGGAGGTGATCCCTGCGAATTTAAACGAGGCCCTTGCCACGCAGCGCGGTGACGAGCTCCTGCACATCTTTGACCATCACGCCCTTGCTGCGCTGCGCAGGGGGCTCGAACTTGACGGCCTTCAGGCGTTCGACCGGCGTTATGCCGAGCGCGGTGGGATCGATGGTCTCGAGCGGCTTTTTCTTCGCCTTCATGATGTCGGGAAGCTTTACGTAGCGCGGTTCGTTGAGGCGCAGATCGGCGGTGATGACGGCGGGCAGGTCGATCTCGAGCGTCTCGAGTCCCGCGTCGACTTCGCGCGTGACGAGAGCCTTGTCGCCGTTGATCTCGACCTTCGAGGCGAAGGTGGCCTGCGGTCGTCCCCAGAGCGCAGCCAGCATTTGACCGGTCTGATTGCAGTCGTCGTCGATGGCCTGCTTGCCGAGGATTGCGAGCATCACTTGCTCGCGCTCGGCGAGTTTGTGCATGAGACGGGCCGCCGTGCCCGGTTCGATGATGGCATCGGTCTGCACGTGTACCGCACGATCGGCGCCCATGGCGAGCGCCGTTCGCAACTGCTGCTGGCAGTCGGCAGGCCCGATGGACACGGCCACCACCTCTTCGGCGAAGCCTTTTTCTTTGATGCGCAGCGCCTCTTCGAGGGCGATTTCGTCGAACGGATTGACGCTCATCTTGACGCCGTCCGTGATCACGCCGGTGCCGTCGGGCTTGACCCGAATGCGCACGTTGTAATCCACCACTCGCTTGATCGATACGAGAATACGTTTCATCGCCCGTGAGGCTCCTTGGGATGGCCGGCCGCAGTCACCGCGGCCCCTGTTGATCTTGATCGGGCCGCGATTCTACAGGCCCAGCGCGCCCGGGTTAAGGCGCCGCCGGGGGTCTACCAGTTGTTTGAGCTCGCGGATGAGCTTCGCGGTGTGCGGGTCGCGACCGCGCATGTAGGGGTAGAACTTGCCGATCTGCAGGTGAATTGCGCCGTGACGCTGAAAGAGGTCGGCGATGCCGTGCTTCATCTGGTCGACGAGCGCGCGCCCCTCGGGGTTGTCGGCGAACTTCGGCAGGGTGGCCTGATAGCCCTCGGGCAGCAGGCGTTCCTGAGTGATGTTGTAGCCGTCTTCCCAGTAGAACACCGGCTCGTACAAAAATCCGTTGGTGCCCACGGTCATGAACATCGCGCCGTAACGGATTTTCAGGCGCTTCATGTCCGCTGCGTGCTGCTCGTAGTACTTCGAGAGCTCAGTACGGAACGCCGCCACCCGCGAGAACGGCAGGATGCCGTGCACCGGCACCCAGCGCTCGCCGAGGGGGCTGCGCACGTTGTAGAGCGGCATGAAGGGCATGGCATGCGCCACGGTCGGGACGGTGGCGGGCACCTCGGCACCATGTGGTTGCAGGGCCGCGCGCAGTTTGGCGACCGCCGCCCGGCAGGAGACATCGTCGATGCCATCGACCACCCAATGGGCCGAGAAGACGGCACCCTTCAAAAAGCCGCGACCGGCCAAGGCCATCTTCAACAACTGCTTCGCACCGTCGATGATGCCGCGCGAGGTCTTCCAGACCGCAAGCGCCGACTGTACGGCCGTCGCCGCGTCGGCCTTGCCGAGTTGTCCCTGCTGCAACGCTGGGTCGAGCCCGAAGTTGGTGAGATTCAGACCCTGCTTGGCGGCGGCCTCCATGCCCGCGGACATGCTGGCGAAATCTTTGAAGCCGAACGACAGCCCCATCACGTGGCTGTTGCGCGGCATCAGGCGCAGCGCCACGGTCGTTTTCACGCCGAGCGCGCCACAGTCGCCCATGAAGAGTCCGGTGAGATCGGGGCCGTAGGAGCGTAGAAAGGGCACCGAATTCGCTGCACCCCAGGAGCCGGTCTTGATGACCTCGCCGCTGCCGAGCACGACTTCGACGCCGAGCGTGCTCTCGCCCGAGACGCCGAACACCCCGGTGCCCCAAGTCACGCTGTTCTGCGACAGCGAGCCGCCGACGGTGGCCGCAAGCCCGGAAAACGGGCCGAAAAAGGGCGTGCGCAGACCCTTGATCGCGAGCGCTTCGTTGAGTGCGGCCCAGGTGACGCCCACTTGGACCACGCAGTACATGTCGCGCTCGTTGATCTCGAGGATGCGATTCATGCGCGAGGTGTCGATGCTGATCGAGCCGACCTCGGTCGGCGTGTAGCCGTCGGTGTACGACGCACCGCCACCGCGCGGCACGAGGGCGATGCCCTCGGCCACGGCAAGCTGCACGATCTGCGCCACATCGGCCGTACTCGTCGGACGTACGACGGCGATGGGCAGGGCGCCTTCGCGGTAAATATCCGTCGAATAGAAGCTGCGCTCGGTGGCGTTGGTCAACACGTGCTCGCGCCCGAGCAAGGCTTGCAAGCGCTCGAGCAGCGAGGAGTGGCTCTGCATTTCGGCGTTCATACTCGGAACCCTCGATCAGCGTCCGTTGGCGACCGCGCGCGGCGTCTGCTGGTGCGGCGGGTCGCGCTGCTGGTCGGCAAAGGTTTGACGAATTTTTTGAGCGGTGTCGCGCAACTTCGGCAAGAAGCGCTCGACGGCGAGCTTGAGCGGCACCGCCGTCCCGCTGAAGCGGATGGTGACCGCGGCGAGCACACGATCGTCGACCATGATCGGCACTGCAATGCTGATTTCGTCGGAGACGCGCCGCGGGCGCACGGCAGAGGCGTAGCCCTGCATGCGCACGTCGTTGAGCATCTTCATGAGTTCCGGTCGATTCTTGGCGAGCACGTCGCTGTCGCGATTGGAGCGCGCGAGGATGTCGAGCAGCGACTCGCGCTGCGTGGGCGGTGAGAACGCGAGATACACCCGGCCCGACGAGGACGTGAGCAAGGGCACGCGAAACCCTGCCGAGTAGCGCTCGACGGCGAGCGGACTGCGGTGGTCGGTGGACTCGCGAACCATCATCGAGGTGCCGGAGAGCGAGGCGATCGCCACCGGCCAGACGATGTCCTTGCCGAGTTCGTGAATGTAGGGTCGCGCGATCTGCGTGATCCACGCTTCGTCGTCGTAACCGTCGGAGAGGCCGCGCACCATGATGGTGAGGCGATAGCGATCGTCGGCCGCATCGCGATACACGAAGCCGGCGTGGCTCAGCGTTTCGAGAATGCGATAGGTCGTGGTTCGCGGCAGGCGGATTTCCTGTGCAACCTCCGACACCGTGGCGCCGTTACGCAAATTGAGCACAGTCAGTGCGTCGAGCCCGCGGATCAAAGCGCGGATGGGACGAGTGGACTCCATGTCGATACCCCCGAGTTAGAGTCTTTTAACCCGAGTGTATTCAGGCAGCGCCGCGTTGTCCACTAAGCGGTCGGCCGACCGCTGCTCGGAATCGAGGGCTGCGTGTCACGCGGGTGCGCGCCCATAATCCGCGCCAGGGGGGGGTGTCCGTGCATTACGACTACGTACCGATCTCGCAGCGGCTGCCGTTGCGCTGGCCGCAGCGCAAGCGTGTGGCACTCATCATCACGCTCAATCTCGAAACCTGGGATCTCGTCAAAGATACCGACCGCCCTTATTACGCTGGTGGCCCGGCGATCCTGCCGGACGTGCTGCCGGGCAACACCGCGGATTTTCCGAATTACACCTGGCGTGAATACGGTCAGCGGGTGGGTGCATTTCGCTTGTTCGATTTGTTCGACGAGATGCGCGTGCGGCCTTCGTGCACGATCAATGCGGTGACGGCGCTGCGTCGTCGACCGATGCTCGATGCAGCGCTGGCGCGTGGCTGCGAGATCCTCGCGCACAACTACGAGCAAGGGGAGTTGTTGACGGATTTTGCGAAGGATCCGGCGCGTGAGCGCGACGTCATCGAGCGCACGCTCGCAGTGTACGAGCAGGCGGTGGGGCGCAAGGCGCGCGGCTGGTTGTCGTCGTCGTTGCGCGGCACGCTCAACACCGCGGACATTCTTGCCGAGCACGGCCTGCTGTTCTATTGCGATCTCATGAACGACGACCAGCCTTATTTGCTGCAGACGCCGCACGGTCCGATCGTCTCGACGCCCTACACGAACGAGATCAACGATTTCACGATCCTGACGCGACGCAATCACACCACCAGCGAGTTTCGCGACATCCTCATCGAAGAGCTCTCGGTGCTCTACAAAGAAGGCGCGCACTCGGGTCGGATGATGAACGTCGGTCTGCACCCGCACGTCAGCGGTCGCGCCTATCGGAGTCGCGCCCTGCGCGAATTCATCCGCTACGCCAAGTCGCTGCCGGGAGTGTGGTGGGCAACGCGCGAGGAAATCGCCACCTGGTACCTTGGCAACCACGAGAAACACATTCCTTCGACGGTTGCCGTGCCTGCCGCGACGCGGGTGAAGAAAAACTCCGGGAGATCACGTCGATGAGTCTGCTCGTCACCTCGCTGCAACCGCAGACCAAGGGCGCTCGGGCCTTTCTCGCCCGCGGCACGCAGCGCATGTTGATTGGGGGCGAGTGGCGAAGCGCCGTCTCCGGTGAAACGCTGGACACCCTCAATCCTGCAACGGGTGAGGTACTCGGCAGGATTCCTGCGGGGGCCGAGGCCGACGTCGACCAGGCAGTCGCTGCTGCGCGCAGGGCGTTCGACGACCCCTCGTGGCGCGATCTCACGCCGGCGGCGCGCTCGCGTCTGCTGTGGCGCATGGCCGAGTTGCTGGAAGCTAACTTGGACGAGCTCGCCGAACTCGAGTCGCTCGACAACGGCAAGCCGCTGTGGGTCGGGAAATACGCCGAGATTCCCGGCGCAATCGAGCAGTTTCGCTATTTTGCGGGCGAGGCCATGCGCATCGAGGGTACGACGATCCCGACCTCGATCAACTATCAGCCCCCAGGCAAAAAAATCTTCGCCTACACCGCAAAAGAGCCGATCGGCGTGGTGGGGGCGATCGTGCCCTGGAATTCGCCGATCGTGCTGACCGCGATGAAAATCGCGCCCGCCCTTGCGGCCGGCTGCACCATGGTGCTGAAGCCCGCCGAGGACACCTCGCTCACGGCCATTCGACTTGCGGAGCTGATGGTCGAGGCGGGGTTCCCGCCCGGCGTGTTCAACCTGGTGACGGGTCTTGGCGAGCGGGCGGGAGCTGCGCTCGCGGCGCATGCGGGCGTCGACAAGATCGCCTTCACCGGATCGACCGAGGTGGGCAAGCTCATCCTCGATGCGGCGCGCGGCAACCTCAAAAAATTGACGCTGGAACTCGGTGGCAAATCGCCGGCGGTCGTGCTCGATGATGCGGATCTCGAGCTCGCAATACCGGGCGTCGCCAACGCCATCTTTTTCAACAGCGGTCAAGTTTGCGTCGCCGGGTCACGACTCTACGTTCAGCGCAAAATTTTCGACAAGGTCGTCGCCGGCGTCGGCGAGTACGCGCGCGGTCTCAAGCTCGGTCACGGGCTCGATCCGAACACCCAACTCGGGCCGGTCGTCAGTCGGCGTCAGGCGGATCGTATCGCGGGGTACGTCGCCGCGGGTCGGCGCGAGGGCGCCACGGTAGTGACGGGTGGCGGGCAACTCGGTCCAGCGGGCACCTTCATCGAGCCGACGGTGATCGTGGATGTCAAACCCGCCATGCAGGTGGTACGCGAAGAAATCTTTGGTCCGGTGGTGGTGGCGACACCCTTCGATGATATGAACGAAGTGACGACGCTCGCCAACGATACCGACTATGGGCTCGCGGCGAGCGTCTGGACCAGCAATTTGTCGAGTGCGCATCGCCTGGCGTCGGCGTTTCGTGCGGGCACGGTATGGATCAACTGCCACTCGATGTTCGATGCGAGTTTGCCGATCGGCGGCATGAAGCAGTCGGGTTGGGGTCGCGACAGCGGTCATCAGGCCGTCGACAACTATCTCGAGACCAAAACGGTGTGTGCGGTGATCTGAGTCGGGAAGATTACGGCGAAGAGGGGGGGTGGCGTGAAACTGACCACGGGACAACTTCTGGCCTACGCGGCACCGACCGTCGCGCTGCAGGCCATGCTGGTACCGCTCTACAACTTTTTGCCGCCCGTGTACTACTCCGCGGAGGTGGGCATGGTGGCACTGACGGTGGCGAGCTTGTTCGCCGTCGGTCGGTTTTGGGAGGCCGTCATCGACCCGCTGGTCGGTGCGCTCTCCGATCGCACCCGAAGTCGTTTTGGTCGACGGCGTATCTGGATGCTTGCCGGAGCACCGATCGCGTTGGTCGCCGCATGGTTTTTGTTGCTGCCGCCGAGCGGCGCTTCGTCGTTTTATCTACTCTTCTGGCTGGTGACTTTTTACGCGGGCTGGACCATGGTCTACGTGCCGCATCAGACCTGGGGCGGCGAGCTGTCCAGCGACTACGCGGAGCGCAACAGGATCGCCGGTTTTCGCGAGAGCGGTGCGTTCTTCGGGTATCTCTGCGCGAGTGCCGTCGGCATCTTCTACTGGATTTGGTTCAAGGGCGTGGCGTTTCCGAGTTACGCGCAGATCGTGCAATCAGTGGGCGTTTTCTTTGCTGTAGCGCTGCCGATCGCCATTCTTTGGTGTTTCGCCAGAGTGCCGCCCGCCGCCGAGCACGAGGAGCGCACGCCGAGTTGGAGCGAGCTGATCCACATCTTGACGCGTAACGCCCCGTTTCGTCGGCTGATCGGTGCCTATTTCATCGATCGGCTGGCGATGGGGGTCTATTTCGGCGTGCAGCCGGTGTTGATCTCGCAGGCGCTAGGTCTGCAGCAGCACGTGCTGACGGTGGCGATCGTCAACACCGTTGCTGCCGTGTTGCTCGCGCCGCTATGGGTGCCGATCGCCAATCGGGTCGGCAAGCATCGCGCCTACTGCTACGCCAACGTCCTGACGGCGGTCGCATACCTCATTTTGTTCGTGGTGCCCGCGGGCGTCGTGTTGCCGGTATTGCTCGTCAACGTGCTCATGGCGTTTGGCAACGGTGGCACGATGATCACGCCGCCCTCCATGACGGCCGACGCCGTCGACTCGGACGAGTTGCAAACCGGCGTCGCCCAGATGGGCGGGCACATGGCGTTTCTCGCCTCGGTGTTCAAGTTCGGAATGGGGTTCGGCCTTTTTCTGGGGCTCGGTTTCCTGTCCTTGTTCGGTTACGTGGACATGAGCCAGGTGTTGACGCCGCAGGTCGAGCAGGGGGTGCGCTTGGGTGCGTCGTTCTTGCCTGCGTTCATGTTGCTGCTGCCGGTGCTTTTGATGTGGCGTTATCCGATCGATGGTGTACGTCATGAGCAGATCCGCGCCGCACTCGCTGCACGTCGTGCGCGGCAGCCGAGCTGAAGCGCGAAGCATCTTCGGTCGTTATTCGTCGAGAGAAATGCCATGAAAATTCTTCGTTGGATCCTCAAGGCCATCGCCGCGCTGCTCGCAGCCATCGTCACGCTCGTGGTGGTGCTGGTATTGGCGCTTTGGGTGGCTGACCCGGCGATCGTGCGGAATCTGTTTTTCGGACAGTCGCCGACCGACCCGGCGGGGGTCGCCAAATCGCAACCTCAAGAAATCGTTCCGGGTGAGCTGCGCGACAATTTCGTCTTGGGTCAGCCCGACGGTATCGATCCGTCCGGTATCGCGGCCGCCGACGCCTACGCCGAAAAAACCGAATCGGTGGCGCTGCTCGTCTACCACCGCGGCGTACTGGTTCACGAAAAGTACTGGCCGGGGTTCGACCGCGATACGCGCACCAATCCGAATAGCATGCACAAGACCGTGCTCGCCCTGCTCATCGGCGCCGCGATTGCCGATGGCAAGATCGACTCGCTCGACACGCCGGCCTCGAAGTGGCTCACCGAATGGCGGGGCGATGCGCGCCGCGACATCACCGTGCGTGAGCTGCTGCAGATGTCGAGCGGTCTCGAGATTCCGATTTTCGGTACCTGGAAATCGGCGCGGATCTTGTTCGGATCCAACCTCGAGCAGGGAACCCTGGGCTTGCAGGCGGCGGAGCGCCATGGCAGTCGTTTCCAGTACAGCAACGCCAACTCACAGTTGCTGCTGATCATGCTCGAGCGCGCGGTCGGCCAAAGATATTCCGAATATCTCTCGGAGCGACTCTGGAAGCGGATCGGGGCCGACGACGCAGCGCTCTGGATGGATCGCGAGGGCGGACTGCCGCGAGGCTTTTGCTGCATCTTCGCGCGTGGTCGCGATTGGTTGAAGATCGGTCGACTGATTCTCGATCGCGGCCGGGTCGGCGACGATCAGGTGGTTCCCGCGGAGTGGATTGCGCAAATGCTCACGCCTGCGAAGACCAATCCCAATTTCGGGTTGCACATTTGGCTCGGCTCGCCGCCCAAGACGGAGCGCCCGTACAACGATTACACCGTGAAGGCTTTTCACTCCGAGCCCTTCGCCGCTGCAGACATCGCGTACATCGATGGCTTCGGTGGGCAGCGCGTGTATGTCGTGCCGTCGTTGCAGCTCGTCATCATCCGCACCGGCAAGTCGAAAACGGATTGGGATGATGCCACTCTACCCAACGCCATCATCAGAGCCGTGCGTCCAGCAGGTGCCCCATGAGCGAAACTGCGCGCTTTCAAAGATTGCGACTCGTCGAGCGCTTGCTGTCGCTCGCCATTTTTGCACTGGTGCTGTTCCAGATGTACCAGTCGACCAAGGTCGGCGTCACACCGCGGGGTAGCGCTGCACGCGAGGCGT
>RGYP01000330.1 GCA_010031985.1 Gammaproteobacteria bacterium | reverse complement strand
GCGCAGGACCTTGACCATGCAGCCCGGCGCCGTGGCCGGACTTCGACCAATTTCTTCCCGGCCACGGCGCCGGGCTGCATGGTCAAGGTCCTGCGCTTCGACCAACGCACGCAAGGATTCACCTTTCTTTACTGCATGACGCCGAACTTCTGGCAGGACAACATCTCCTACCACGACTGCTGCGAAGAGGCGTACCACATTTGGGGAACCTCGTGGATGATGCAGTTCGGCGATCTACCGACCGGCGGCTATTTTTGGCGCCCGCCGTACATCAACCATGGTGCCTTTGCCTCGAAGCTCGGCATCCTGGCGATCGGTCGTACCGATACCCAGCTCTACAACCACTTCCACTTCAATCCCTGGACCAACATCGAAGAAAACCGCGATCGCGCGGCCAATCGAATGATGCAGTGGAAGCCCGATCTCTATAAATGGATCAACACCCACGGGCACAACCACCCGGTCGACTTCGAGTACGACCACGGTCACGCCCATGGCGACATGCCGCACCACCACGGTGACGGCGCGGTCGAACACAAGCACAAGAAAAAGCGCCGCCGCCGCTGAGGCGGGACTCGCTCAGGCGGACCCCGATCGCGATCAGGCTTCGGTAACGAGGACCCGGCCTCGGCTGCCGAAGCCTTGTTGTGCCTGGCGGCCGTAGGTCATTTTCTCGCTGCGTTTGCCGGTGATCACCTCGAGCATGCCTTGAATGCGCCGCATGCGTGAGGCCACGAGGGCGCCGTTGTGATCGTTGAGATCGCGACAGCGGCGCGCGAGTTCCGCGCATTCCGCCCAGCGCGGTGGCAGTGCTCGTTCCGGGTCGCACACCTTGATGAGTCCCGCGAGACCGGCGTTGTCGCTCGAAAAGCCGCTCAAGCGCAATAAGTTTTGACGTTCATCCTGCAGGCGCATCAGCGCCACCATGCAGTCCTGTCGCAATCGGCAAGCGGATTCGAGTTGCTCGGGGGAATCGTCGCGCAGCAAGATCGCTTTCTCCTGGTCGAGTAGCGATTCGAGTTGCAGCAGCAGTCCGCGTTCCTCATCGAGGAGGCGCGACAGCGTCTGCTTGATCTCGGCCCGACTCTGCATCGTCGCGTGATCGGTGTCAGGGCGTCAGATGCGGCCGGACGCCTTGCCGATCTCCCAGTCGAGCTTCATCAACTGATCGGCGATTTTGTTGGTGTCGATCTGGTATTCGCCTCTTTCCAGGGCGAGTCGGATCGCTTCGACTTTGGCTTCGTTGATGCCGCTCGATTGCGCCACGCGCGTCTCGAGATCGGCAAGCTGACGTGCGGTTTGCGAGACTTCGAAGTCGCGCGGACCCTTGGCGCTGCCTTGCAGGCCCGTTTCACTGGCTCTGGCCCGTGACGGGTTGACCGGAGTCGATCCGGTGGTTGGGCGTACATCCACACCGTTGATTTTCATGTTCATGGCATCACTCTCACGTTCTGCGCATTGACGTTAACGGCAGCCCACGGAAAAACTTGAGCCCTCGCGGGCAAAATATTTTCCGGAAGCGCGTCCGCTACCTGTCGACCCTCACCACACCCGGGGTATCGGCCCGAGCCTGAAAGACTTTAGACGAGGTCGAATGACGGATCCGAACCGCTTCGCCGGGGCGAGCGTCGCCTAGGGCAATGCCGCTCGAGCGAATCTCTACGCCTGGAAGCGTCGCCACCACGGTCACGAGCTCGCCCCGCTTGATGGCCGGGGCCTGCTCGATGGCGTCGAGAGGGATCACCCCAGCCACCGGAATCGTACGGCGGGCAAGCAGTCCAACCACCTCGTCGGGCGCGGTCGCGCAGCAGCGTACCGTCCCCGGAAAGCGCCGGACCTCGACCGAGATATCTTCGGCCGCAATCGGACGGCCCATTGAAATCGGTCGGGTGGCGACCAGCACGGCCGTTTCGGTGGAGATGGTCACCGGAACCGTCACCGACCAGTTCACGAGACCCCCAGTGCAGGCCACCCGGACATTCGCCCGGGGGCCGATCGTTACGCTCGGCGGCAAGCTCGCGCTCAGGGGCCGGTCGCATTCGGCGAGCCGTATGCGGGCATCGAGCGGACTGGTTTCGACCGTCGATTCGGGGGCATGACGTCGAATCTCTTCTTTGGCGGCCGAATCAATGGCGCCGAGATCCTGCGCGGTGAGTGCGACCCCCGGCGCAACGGTTAGCCCACCTATTAATAAGGGGCCCAAGACCCGTCGGCGGGCGAGGGGTGTCAGAGGACTGTCTTTGTTCATGGTGATCGGAACCAAGCAATTGGCATGCCACATGCTTACGGTCATGGGCGACGTTTTTTTGGCGAATTATTTGAGGGGAGTGATTTCGAGCGGTGACCCGCCCCAAAACAGCGTTGGCATGGGACTTGCTCAGACTGCATACAGCCATTTTTTTGGCGGAGGCG
>RGYP01000329.1 GCA_010031985.1 Gammaproteobacteria bacterium | reverse complement strand
AACTGTTGGCCAACAGTTACGACGACAAGGTCACGGTCGTGCGCATGATGGTTTCGCAGGACGCCAAGCGTGTGGCGCTCGTGCTCAAGAATCTCGTCACCAAAGATATCCGCTGAGTGAAGGGTCACGCACATGGCTGAAGAGAATACGAGCGCCTTGGCGACGCCCGCGGGTCCCGATCCGGAGCAGGTGGCGGCGGAAGTCGCTGCACTATCGAACACGCAGCGCGCCGCAGTCATGCTGATGCTGCTCGGTGAGGAGGAGGCGGCGAGTGTCATTCGTCACCTTGCGCCGAAAGAGGTGCAGCACCTGAGTGCCGCGATGATCTCGGTCGCTGATCTTTCCCAGGAAGCGGTCAGCATGGTGCTCGACGGCTTCATCGCCACCATCAAAAAGCAGACGAATATCGGCGGTGGCATCGATTATCTCGAGAGCGTGTTGCGCAACGCCATCGGTGAAGACAAGGCGAGCAGCGTTCTCAGCCGCATCATGCCGGTGTCGGCGAATCGCGGTCTCGAGGTGCTGCAGTGGATGGACGCTCGATCGATCTCCGAGATGATCATCCACGAACATCCGCAGATCATCGCCATCGTGCTCTCGTTTCTGGATCACGACGTCGCGGCCGATGTGCTGCGTTTCTTGCCGGAGGGGCTACGCCCCGAGGTGCTGGCGCGCGTGGCCTCGCTCGAGACCATCCAGCCGACGGCGATGCAGGAACTCGAAGCCATCATGCGCAAGCAGTTCTCCTCCAATTCGTCGCTCAAGTCCTCGAGCGTCGGGGGGGTGAAGGCGGCGGCGAAAATCATGAACTACGTGAAGTCCGACATCGAGCAAGGGATGATGCGCAGCCTCTCCTCGCGCGATGCCGATCTTGCGCAACGTATTCAGGACAACATGTTCGCCTTCGAAAATCTGGAGGGTTCCGACAACCGCAGCATCCAGACCCTCATGCGCAACGTGCCGACGGAACTGCTCATGGTGGCGCTCAAGGGTGCCGACGACATTCTCAAGGACAAGTTCCTGCTAAACATGTCGCAGCGCGCCCGCGAAATGTTCGTCGAAGAAATGGAAGCCAAGGGACCGATGCGGCTTTCCGAAGTCGAGGAGGCGCGCAAGCAGATCCTGCGTACCGCACGCAGGTTGTCGGACGCCGGCGAGCTGATGCTCGGCCGCGGTTCGGATTACGTCTGATCCGAAGGCTGAACGACAGTGACTGACCACAGCAGCCCGGGTGTGCGCGCGACCGGCGCATTCAAGCCGGCGGGGAACATTCCGCGCGGGCAGGGCGGTGCGGAGGCGACCTTCGCTGCACGTCATTTCGCCGTGAGACGCGCCGGGTTTTTGCTGCGCGAGCTCGCGCGGCAACAAGAGGCGCCCGCCGATGCCGAACTTCCCGAGTTCGCGACCATCACCTCGGCGGAAGACTTCGCCGAGGGCATGGCGAGTGGCGATGCCGAGATGCCCCTCGAAGTAGTTTCTTTGGCCGAGATGTCCGGTGGAATCTCCACCGATGACCATGCGCGGCTCGTAGCGGAGGCCGAGGAGCGCGGGCGCATGACCGCCGCGAACGAATTCGCCGCGGCACTCGATCAGGCGATCGCAGCCCTCGACACCGCCGGTCGAACCTTGTCGCAGATGCAGGCCGAATTCGAACGCAATATGGTGGTCCCGCTCGCACAAACGAGTCTGCACATCGCGAGCGAGCTCGCCCGTCAGGCTCTCGTCGACGAGCAGGGTATGGCGCGGTATCTGGAATCGGTTTCTGCCACGCTCGCTGAATCCCGTAGCGACGACGCCTTGTCATTGATCACGATCCGCATGAACCCCGAAGACGTCGTGCTCCTCGATCGCTCATCGCGCAAGCCGGAGTACCTGCGGCTCGTGGCCGATGCGGTGGTGCCGCGCGGCGGTGTGATCGCGGCCAGTGGCGACAAAGTGGTCGACGATCGTTTCGAAAACCGTTTCCACGAGATTCGTGAAGCCGTACTCGCGGCGATGGCGGAGTTGCGGCGAGAGGCTCACGCATGAGTGCTGGCCTGCTCGAAGCCTGGCAGCATCGCCTCGAGAACGTCAAAATTTCTGAACCCGGAGTCTGCGGAGTGCTGACTCGGGTCACCGGCATGTTGCTCGCGGTGCGGGGCGTGCGTGCCCCGCTCGGCGCCTATTGCGAAATCATGGCCGAGCAGGGTGCTGGCGTCGTTTGTGAGGTCGTGGGCTTCGATGGCGAGGACGTGATGTTGATGCCGCTGGCCGCGGTCCAGGGCTTGTTGCCCGGGGCTGGGGTACGCGTGTTGACGCTTACCGCCAGGGTCGGTGTTGGCAAAGATTTGTTGGGGCGCGTGGTCGATGGACTAGGCGAACCGCTCGATGGTAAGCCTGCCATCGACCCCGAGGTCTTCGTTCCGCTGCGTAGCGAGCG
>RGYP01000328.1 GCA_010031985.1 Gammaproteobacteria bacterium | reverse complement strand
GAGACCGACGAGGGCCCGTCGGTCGAAAACCCTGAGGCGGTCGCCGAGCAGTTTTTCCAAACCACATTCGAGGTCATGGGTAACGTCGCCAAGAGCGACGGTCGGGTCTCGGAGAGCGACATTCGCGCGGCGCGGGCCGTGATGAAGGATTTCGCACTCGACGACGCACAGGTTGCGCGCGCCATCGCCAGTTTCAACATTGGCAAACAAACCGACTATGACACCGAGCGGGCCGTGATGTCGCTGCGGCGCATCTGCGCCGGGCGACCCGATCTGCTGCGTACCTTCCTCGAGATTCAGGTACGCGCGGCCATCGGCGGTTCGGATTTGCAGGGCTCGTCGCGTCCGCTGCTCAATCGCATCGCGGCGATGCTCGGTGTCGGTGGTCTCGAGTTCGCACAGCTCGAGACCGTGCTGCGTATTCGTTACCGCGCGCGCGGCAATCGTGGCGAGGCGGCGGACTGGAACCGTTCGGCCGACGGCAGCACGACACGCGATGAGACGACTCGCGACGGGTCACCGCGCGACGGGTCACGGCGCGAGGGCGCGCAGCGCGCACGCGCTTCGCAACGCCAGAGTTCGGCGGGTGGTACGCGCGGCCCATCGACGAGCGGCACACGCATGACGCTGCAGGAGGCGTATCAGGTGCTCGGCGTGTTGCCGGGTGCGCCGATGCCCGAAATCACCAAGGCGTATCGTCGGCAGTTGTCGCGGCATCACCCCGACAAACTGAAAGCCAACGGTCTGCCCGAGTCCATGCTCAACTTTGCCCAGATGCAGACGCAGCTGGTGATCGAAGCCTTCAACATCATTCGCGAATCGCAGGGAGATTCCCCTTGAATCAGCCTCGTCCGGCGTGGATTGCGCCGTCGATCCTTTCCGCCGACTTCGCGCGCCTCGGCGCCGAGGTCGACGCCGTGCTCGCCGCAGGAGCCGATCTCATCCACTTCGACGTGATGGACAACCATTACGTGCCCAATCTCACCGTGGGCCCGCTAGTCTGCGCAGCCCTGCGCAAATACGGCGTGACGGCGCCGATCGACGTGCATTTGATGGTGCGGCCCGTCGATCGGCTGGTCGCCGACTTCGCCAAGGCGGGGGCGAGCTGGATCACCTTCCATCCCGAGGCCAGCGAGCACGTCGATCGCACCATCGCACTGATTCGCGAGCATGGCTGTCGGCCGGGGCTCGTCCTCAATCCGGCAACGCCGCTAGGCTGGCTCGATCACACTCTCGATCAGCTCGACATGGTGCTCTTGATGTCGGTGAACCCGGGTTTTGGTGGGCAGCAATTCATCCCGAGCGCACTCGACAAATTGCGCGCCGTACGCCAACGCATCGACGCTTCGGGGCGCGAGATCCGACTCGAGATCGACGGCGGCATCAAGGTCGAGAACATCGGCGCTGCCGCAGCAGCAGGCGCCGATACGTTCGTCGCCGGATCGGCAATCTTTGGTAGTGCCGATTATGCGGCGACGGTACGCGCCATGCGGGGCGCCATCGCGGCAGCTGCAGGCTGAGCGACCGCCGTCGCACCGAGCAAGCGCGCGGGTCGCAGACCGAGCATGACGATGGTCTTGCCGTGCGCGCGCAGCGTGCCTTGCTCTTCGAGCGTGCGCAGTACGCGGCCCGCCATCTCGCGCGAGCAGCCGACGAGTCTGGCGAGTTCTTGTCGCGACACGCGGATCTGCATGCCTTCCGGATGAGTGAGCGCATCGGGCTGTTCGCAAAGTTCGCCTAGCGCCTGCAGGATGCGACCGCTGACATCGATGAAGGCGAGATCGCGCAGCTTGCGGGTGGCGCGCTCGAGGCGGGCGGCGAGTTGCGCCGCGAGCTCGAGCGCGAGTACGGGATCGGACGCTGCCACCTGGCGGAAGCGCGAATAGGCCATCTCGGCGATTTCGCTGCGACCACGGGCGCGCACGTAGGCGCCGCGGCCCGGAGTCGAGTCGAGCAGACCCATCTCACCAAAGAATTCGCCCTTGCCGAGATAGGCGAGCACCAGTTCCTTGCCGTGCTCGTCTTCGATCAGTACTTCGACGGATCCGGCGATCACGTAGAAGAGCGCATCCGGCGCCTCGCCCGAACGAATGAGCAGCGTGCGCGATGGCACCACGCGCCGCGGACACTGCTCGATAAACCGCTGCATCGGCGTGGCCGCAGTGCGTGGCTTCGGGCTGAGTGGGTTCATGGGGTTGCGCCTCGCGTCAATCAGAGCCAGTAGCTCGTGGTGGTCATGACGCGCGCGGTGGCGCGCATCGCCGATTGCACGGGAGGGGGAAGTTCGGCACCGCCGGCTGCACGAGCGGCCGCACCATGCGCCATCTCGTCGGCACGCATCTGTTCGAGCACGGCGCGACTGCGGGTGTCTCCCGTCGGCAGCTTCTCGAGGTGCGAGTCGATATGCCCTTCCACCTGACGCTCGGTTTCG
>RGYP01000327.1 GCA_010031985.1 Gammaproteobacteria bacterium | reverse complement strand
ACGCAAGTCCAACAAGGTTTTGCGCAATGCGATCGAGGTACTGAAGAACCTCGACCACCGGGGAGCCTGCGGCTGCGAGGTGAATACCGGCGATGGTGCGGGCGTGCTGATGCAGATGCCGCACGCCTTTCTCAAGGACGCTGCGAAGAAGTCGCACATCACCCTGCCCGAGCCCGGCGAGTACGCCTGCGGACTCATCTTCATGCCGCGCAACGCCACGCAGCGTCGGCGCATCGAAGAAATCTTTGCCCGAGTTGTGCAGTCCGAGGGACAAATTTACCTCGGTGGTCGCACCGTACCCACCGACAATTCCATGCTCGGCGAGACCGCGCGCGTCAGCGAGCCGTTCATGCGCCAGGTATTCGTGCAGCGCGGTCCCGATACGCCCGATGCCGATGCCTTCGAGCGCAAGCTCTACGTGATTCGCAAGCGGGCCTACAACGAAATCCGCGTTTCGACGATCGGTGGCGCCGAGTACTGGTACGTCGCGAGCCTTTCTCACAAGACGCTCGTCTACAAGGGAATGCTGCTGACGATGCAGCTCGATCAATATTTTCCCGATCTGCGAAACCCGTTGATCGAGACTTCGATCGCCCTCGTGCATTCGCGTTTTTCGACCAATACGTTTCCGAGTTGGGATCGTGCCCATCCGTATCGCTACATCGCGCACAACGGCGAGATCAATACGCTGCGCGGCAACATCAACTGGATGCGCGCACGAGAGGCCTTGCTCGAATCGCAGCTGCTCGGTGACGACACGCGCAAGCTCGCGCCCATCGTCAACGTCAACGGCAGCGACTCCTCGATGTTCGACAACGTTCTCGAACTGATGGTGCTTGCGGGCCGATCGTTGCCGCACGCCATGATGATGATGATTCCGGAGCCTTGGTCGAAACACGAATCCATGGATCCGGCGCGTCGCGCTTTCTATCAGTTCCACTCGTCGCTGATGGAGCCCTGGGACGGTCCGGCCGCCATCGCCTTCACGGACGGTGTACGCATCGGTGCGGTGCTCGATCGCAACGGCCTGCGTCCGGGCCGCTACTACGTCACCAAAGACGGCATGGTCGTCGTGGCCTCGGAGGCGGGCGTACTCGAATTCCCGCCGGAGGAAATCGAACGCAAGGGCCGTCTGCAGCCAGGACGCATGTTCCTCGTCGATACCGAGCAGGGGCGCATCGTCGAAGACGAAGAGATCAAGCGCTCGGTCTGCAACGAGTGGCCCTACGCCGAATGGCTGGGCGAGCATCTCGTACACCTCAAAGAACTGCCGCCGGCACCGCAGTTGCCCGCGCCTGAGCCCGATCTCTTGCTCGCGCGCCAGATCGCTTTCGGCTACAGCTTCGAAGACCAAAGAATTTTGATGGCGCCGATGGCCCGGGACGGCGTCGAGGCCGTGGGTTCGATGGGCAACGATACGCCGCTCGCCGTGCTGTCGAAGCGACCGCGCCTGGTGTTCGACTATTTCAAGCAACTCTTTGCCCAGGTCACGAATCCACCCATCGACAGTATCCGCGAAGAAATCATCACTTCGTCCGATGTCTGGCTGGGCTCCGAGGGCAACCTGCTCGACCCCAAGCCTACCGACTGTCGACGTATCGAATTGAAGGCACCAGTCGTCACCAACGAGGAATTCGCGAAGATTCGCCGCGTCGCACTGCCCGGGCTGAAGGTGGGGACGGTGTCGTTGCTCTTTCGGGCAGCGCGCGGCGAAGAGGCACTTGCGAAAGCGATCGAGCAGATGCGCGAGGAAGCGCGACGTCTCATCGCAGAGGAAGAGGTCAACATCCTGCTGCTCAGCGATCGCGGCGTGACTCGCGAGATGGCGGCGATTCCCTCGTTGCTCGCCGTATCGTCGTTGCACCACTACCTCATCCGCGAAGGCTTGCGCATGCGCGCCTCGCTCGCCATCGAGACGGGCGAAGCGCGAGAGGTGCATCACTTCGCGCTGCTCATCGGCTATGGCTGCAGCGTGATCAATCCCTATCTCGCCTTCGAGACGCTCGACGGCATGATCCGCGACAACTTGTTGCCCAACGTCGATCACAAACTTGCTTGCGCCAACTTTGCCAAGGCGGCAACCAAGGGCGTGGTCAAAGTCATGTCGAAGATGGGAATTTCGGCCGTGCAAAGCTATCACGGTGCGCAGGTTTTCGAGGCTGTCGGACTGCGACAGGACGTGATCGACGAATATTTCACGGGTACGGCCTCACGAGTGGGTGGTATCGGGCTCGATACCATCGCCTCCGAAGTGTTGATGCGCCATCGTGCGGCGTTTCCCGAGCGCCCGGCGGGCGAGCAGGTACTGCCGACCGGCGGACAGTATCAGTGGCGCGCCGACGGTGAGTTCCACGTTTTTAACCCCGAGAGCATCCATCGCCTGCAAAAGGCGGTACGCACCGGCAGCTACGCGACCTTCAAGTCCTACGCC
>RGYP01000326.1 GCA_010031985.1 Gammaproteobacteria bacterium | reverse complement strand
CACCACGCAGCACGAGCTTGTCCATCGGCGAGTATTGCGCCGAAATGTCGTGCGAGATGAAGGCTCCAGTCTCGTAGAAATCAATGTTCTCGTAGACGTCGTCGTTACCGCCGAGTGTGTTCACGTCCAGAAGGTACTGAGACGCCTGGTAGTCCGCCTTCCAGCGCAGGTTGAAGTTCTTCGACACTCTCCAGTCGGTCGTCAATGCGAAACGCGTCCGCGGCAGACCCGTGTAGCCCTCGCTTCGTTCGTAGTAGAACGGGTTGGTCGTGTCGTTGTGTTGACGCCAGTCGAAGAGGTAGTTCCCGCTCAAGCTGAAAGTGACGTTATGGTCCGTCCGATACAGCAACTGATAATCGATTCCGCGGGTGTACAACTTCGCGTAGTTCACCTGCCCTTGAGTGAACTGCAACACCCCGTAAGGCGGCGTCGTACCCGACCCGGCCGCACCGGCTCGGATGATGACATTACAAAATACGGGATTGACAGCATCTCCGCTTACGCAGCCATTCACGGCTTGTTGGGCGGTTACGGAGGCAGATGCATCCTGGATTTCGATGTCGTAGTAATCGACCACGATCGTCGCCTTGGGCAAGAACCGCGGAGACAGGATCATCGAAACGGTCGTCGTGTACGACGTCTCGGGGAAGATGAACTGGTTTCCTTGGATCTTTCCGCCCGGAGTGCTCGCGTAGCTGATCACGGTGCCTGCGGGAATGCCGAGCGCCAGGCAATTTTTCGTGCGATTCGCTCGAACTACCGCATCCGCTGTTGCGTTGATAACAGCAGCGCTGCATGCGTCAGTGATCGATGCGAAGGTTTGTACCGCAGGTCCGAACTTTTGGCCGAGAGTCGGGATACGAACCGCACGGCCACGCGTGGCGCGCAAGGTCAAATCCTCGATCGGACGCCAGACAACGTTGAAGTTGTACGTATCTTGTTGACCCTCAGTAGAGTAGTCGGAGGAGCGAAATGCCGCTCCGACCTCAAGACGCTTCGCGGCAAACGCATTATTCAGTAACGGCACGCGCAGCTCGCCAAAGTACTCCGTCGTGTCGTACTTGGCCGGTACCCAATCGTCGCCGGTGTTCAAGAACAAAAAACGATCGGCGGTATCGCGCGAGCGGCCGATGCCTTCGGTCTTCTCCTCGCGGTACTCGGCGCCGAGCGCGACGCCGATCGGACCGGCGCCCCAGATGTCCCAAAGGTTACCCGAGACGAAGCCCAACGCGTCCTGCTGCTCGTTCTTCTCGCGCACCGCGATGGTGGCACGGAAGAAATCGAGGGCTGCCTGCGAGTAGCCGCCCTCGCCGAAGATTCGGGACGGCACGCAGTTGGCGATTTCAGGATTGGTCGGGTTGTAGTTGCCGCCACGGAACAAATCGGCAATCGGAATGCCGTTCGCGGCGAGCAGCTTCACGCGGCAGACGATTTCGCCCGGCTTGCCGTTGACTCTGCCGAGGGTGTCCACCACCGCGTCGGCCGAGTGCTTGAAGCGGATCGTGTCGACGGCGCTCTCGTAGTTCACGTTCTCGAGCTTGCCGTAGGTGTAGCTGAGTTCGTAGTTGACGTCGTTGATGAAGCCCAGCGACTCGGCGCCACCCCGCACACCGACGACGTAACGCGACAGCTCTTTTTGGTTGAGCTGCGTACGCGAGGGTCCGAAGATGCTGATGCGAGCACGCGGGTCGGCGACCGTACCCGTCTGTACGCCGGCGGAACTGATCACCGGACGCACGTTGGCGAGGATCGCAGCGCGAACGACCGGATCGAGGTAGGCGTTGTCGATGCCCGTGTTGAAGGCCGACGTGCCGATCAGGATCGGGTTGGTGTTGGCCGGCTGGTTGACGATGCCGATGTCGAAGAAGGTCTGCTGCGATTCGTCGTAGGTCTCTTCTTTGACGTACTTCAATTCACCGAAGAGCTGCACGTTCTCGGTAAGGTCGAAGTTGACGCCGGTCTGCCAACGATCGGCCTCTGCGCGCGGCAGACGGCTGAACTGGCTGAACTCCGTGTTGACGTTGAGGCCATCGCCACCGACGTTGAGGCTGCGCGACTTGCCGATCGTGTTGCGGAGCGTGCCGAAATTGGCGAGGCGCGCCGCACCGTTGTCGGCGAACTGCCAAGTCTTGCCCGGTTCCGGGAAGATGCAGTTCGCGCTGATGGAGCCGGTCGTGCCGAGCGGACAGGGCAAGGCCGCGATGTTGCGGTTCGGATCCGCCGGGATGTCGTTGACCAGCGTCAGCGAGCCACCGCGCGAACGCGAGACGTTGCGGATGTCGCGGACGAGGATGTTGTCGACGATGCCGTCGTTCGGAGCCGTGACCGGGTCGAAGTCGACGTTGAGGAAGCCCCAGGCGTCGGCTCGCCAGTCGATGTCGGAGTCGAGAACTTCTTCGTTTTCTTCGTGCTCGAACGAGCCGTAGACGTTCAGGCGATCACCGAACAGGTTGGTGCCA
>RGYP01000325.1 GCA_010031985.1 Gammaproteobacteria bacterium | reverse complement strand
GACCGCGCTTGGCGAAGTCCACGGTGTTCGGGATCGTGGTGGTGGCGTTGCGCGCGAGTGGGAACTCGTCGAACGTGCCACGCACACCCGCCCAGGAGAGCGAAGCCGTCAGGCTATCGATCGGACGTACCGTCAGCTCGACTTCGCCACCGTAGCGCTTGGCGCGGCCCGCGTTCTGGATGCGGCTCACCACGCTGCCGTTCGGGCGCACGAAGAGCGAGGACACGTGCATGTCCTTGTAGTCGTAGCTGAACACGGCGGCGTTGATACGGAAGCGCGGGTTGATGTCCGCCTTGAGGCCAGCCTCGAGGTTCGTCATCTTCTCGGGCAACAGCAGATCACCGGTGTTGTTGACGGTGTCGTAGAAGTCGCCGTTGTAGGTGCCGCTCTTGTAGCCGGTGGAGTAGGTCGCGTAGCCGTAGACGTCGTCGCTGAAGTCGTAGCCGAGCGTCAGACGACCGCTCGTGTTGCTGAAGTCCTTGCTGAACGACTTGCCGAAGATGTTGGCAACAGGCGCCTGTGTCTCGGCGAGCGCGTCGGGCACGTAGGCGTTGGCGACCGATTGACCCGCAAAGATGAAGCCGAAGAAGCCCGCCGGATTGGCGCTGCTGCGCCAGAGGTAGGTGACGTCCTTGGTTTCTTTGGTCTGACGCAAGCCAACCGTGATGGCAAGCGGGCTCTCCTCGCTCATGCGCCAAGTGCCCTGGCCATAGACGGCCGTGGCTTCGGTGGCGTTGTTGTGCGAGGTGGTGTCGGAGGCCGAGATCGGGAACAGCGCCCAACGATTGTTGCGGAACTCGCCTTCGTCCTTGAAGTAGAAGAGGCCGGCCGCGTAATCGAGCGTGCCTTTCTTGCCCACCATCGAGAACTCTTGCTGCGTGGACTTCACGTTGGTCGAAGCCCAGTTGGCAAAGGAGCGCTGACTGCCGTTGGCGTTGATCGCATCGACGATGCTCACCGCCGTCGCAAACTCGGTCGCAGCCGGGATGGCCGGCGACACCGAGTTGAAGAAGAGACCACCGATCGTCGCGAGCACGACATCGTGTACCACGCCCGTGGTCAGGCCGTTCCCGAGCGGACGAACCGTGCCATCGACGCCGTCGAGGTCACCCTGGTTCAGGTTCTCGACTTTGCGGTAGCCGGTGATCGACTTGAACTCGACTTCGCCGAGCGCCGGCATGTCCGGGCGCCAGGAGAGCGTGAGCCCGTGCGCATCGACGTCGTTGCTCGAGCGCAGCGGAACATCGCTCGAGATGGTGTTCGGCCGGCCGACGCCGGCCGCGTACATCTTGTTTTCCCAGACCGTGTAGTCGGTGATCCACTGGCTGAGCTGGCGGACCTGCGGTGTCGCGGCCGCGGGCCCGAGGAAGGCGAGGTTTGCCTGAATGCCGGCGAGTGTCTGCGAGCGGCTGCGGCTCGTCAGCTGCACGTTGGTCGGATAGCCGGGCGTCGCGGCGACTGCCGCAGCCGTCGGCGTGAGACCGAAGGGCTTCAAGCCCTGCGAGAACTCGTCGAGCTCGGAGTGCGTGAAGCTGTAGCTCGCCGTGAAGTTTTCGCTCGGGGCGAGTTCGAGCGCGATACGCCAGCCTTCGCGATTCAGATTTTCCGAGCCCTTGTTGGCCGGATTCGTGTTGCCGTAGAGCGGATCGCGTTCGCGTTTGAAGTACGAGAAGGTGCTCGCGAGCGCGCCCATACTCGGCAGGTCGACAGACACCCGGTAGTCGCGCAGGCTGTAGTTGCCCGTGCCGACCCGTGCGTCGAGCCGGAAATCTCCGCTCGGCTTGCGTGAGACGAAGTTGACCGCGCCACCCGTGGTGTTGCGTCCGTAGAGCGTGCCCTGCGGCCCGCGCAGCACTTCGATGCGCTCGAGGTCCATGACGTCGAGACCGACACCGAAGCCCTTGGCGACGTACACGCCGTCGACGTACAGCGCCGAGGCGGGATCGTTCGACACGCTGTTGGCGTTGCCCGAAGGCACGCCGCGGATGTTGATCGACAGGTTGCCGCGCGAGGAGGGCGGTTCGAAGCCCTGCACGTTCGGCACAATGCCGAAGAGATTCTTGTTGTTGGTGATGCCTAGCTCGGCGATGCTGTTCGCCGTCAGAGCGGTGATCGCGATCGGCGTGGTCTGCAGGTTTTCGGCACGCTTTTGCGCCGTGACCACGATTTCTTCGAGGCCACCCTGATCGGCTTCTTGTGCTCCCGCAAGTCCGCTGACGGACGCGGCGACAAGGCCGGCGATGACCGACGCCAATGAATGCTTCGACTTCATGTTCCCCATTCCTCCAGTAGACGTATTCTTTTGCGGCACTGGTTACCGGTCACCCGCCGCAAGGCGGGCAACCCCCGTACGGCTATGCTTTCAATTTGCGTAATCCATGTCAACCGAAATTACGCAAAGCGACGTTATCTACACCACGGGACTGCTAATATCGCAGCGAAGTGGTAGTTTCACCACGA
>RGYP01000324.1 GCA_010031985.1 Gammaproteobacteria bacterium | reverse complement strand
CGACGCGTACCGCAAGTCAATCTCTACATGCCCGCAGCGATCGTCGATGCGACCGGTTCGACCCGACCCAATTTCGGCTGGATCGAGTCGCTGATGGGATTGCACCTCGGAAAATGCGTCCTGATCACCGGAGGTTCTGCCGGTATCGGCGGGCAACTCGGTCGGCTGCTCGCAATTTCGGGTGCGCGCGTGATGTTGACCGCACGTCGCGAGAGTCAGCTGGTCGAACTGCGCGACAGCATCGTCAACGAGCTGGCCGAAATCGGTTACAACCGACCGCGCGAGCGTGTGCGCATATTGGCCGACATCGACGTCGCCGACGAAGCGGCGCTCGTGAAATCGGTCGCGGCGACGCTGCAAGCGTTCGGACGCATCGACTATCTCATCAACAACGCAGGTGTCGCCGGTGCCGAGCAGATGGCGGTGGATCTACTGCCTGCCGACTGGCGCAACACTTTGCAGGCCAATCTCATCTCGAACTATTCCTTGATCGAGAAGGTGGTGCCGCTGATGAAAAATCAGGGCTCCGGGTACATTCTCAACGTCAGCTCCTACTTCGGCGGCGAAAAATACATCGCCGTGCCTTATCCCAATCGCTCCGACTATGCCGTTTCGAAAGCGGGGCAGCGTGCCTTGGTGGAAAATCTCGCGCGCTTCGTCGGCCCCGAAATCCAGATCAATGCGATTGCGCCGGGACCGGTCGAAGGGCAGCGCCTGAAGGGCAAGGACGGCAAAGCGGGACTGTTCGATCGTCGTGCCAAACTCATCCTCGAGAACAAGCGGCTGAATCAAATCCATGGTGCCGTGCTCAAGGCGATCGACGGTGGTGCCACCGTCGATACGGTACTCGATGCCTTGCGCGGCAACGACATCGGCTTGCTGCAATCGACGGAGGTGCCGTCCGCCTTGCGTGATCTTTGGACAAAGCTGCGCGCGGATTTGTCCAGCGCCGAAGAGCCGACACATTCGTCGCTGCATTTTTTGATGACACGGTCGATGGCCATGCGTCTGGTGGCGCGTTTGCGCAATGGCTGTCTGTTACCCGATCCGGCGTTGCAGGAACGAGCGGAGGAGTGGGTTCTCGATCTGCCGCAGCCGCCCGAGCCGTTCATCGACCCCGCGCGCATCGATGTCGAGGCCGAGAAAATCCGCTCGGGGGTCATCGGCATGCTGCATTTGCACCGCATGCCGACCGAGGTCGACGTCGCACTCGCGACGGTGTTCTTCATGGCGGATCGCGCCATCTCCGGCGAAACTTTCGAGCCCTCCGGTGGCCTGCAGCAGGAACGCACGATCACCGAACGCGAGTTGTTCGGTCGTGCCAAACCCGAGCGCGTGCGCCGCATGGAAGGGGAAAACATTTGGCTGATCGGCGAACACATGGCCGAACCTTTGGCGGCAGTCGCCAAGCTCTTCCTCGCCGAAGGTCACGTAGGCAGCATCGTCACGCTGACGCGAACCGATGCGGCCGGTCAGGAAATCCGGAAAATCCTCGGTCGCGCACTCGGTCACGACCGCGTGTCCTATCTCACGGTAGGTGACGACCTCGAAGCCGGCATGGATGCAGCGTTCGCGAGTGGCGGCGCACCCGCAGCGGTGATTTCGACGCCGTTCGCCGCCATTCCCCGTGCGCTGTTCGGCGTCGCGGGCAAAGATCATCTCGATGCCAGCGAATTTTCGGCACTCATCGAGACCAACCTCACGCACCACTTTCGAGTCGCGCGCAAGGTGTCGCTGTTCAAGGGCGCACGTCTCATCCTCACTTCGCCCGACGTACCCGTGGGCGGTACGCTGGCGCAGTTCGCGATGGCCAACTTCGTGAAGACGACGCTGCATGCTTTCACCGCCACGCTTGGAGTCGAGAACGAGCGACTGCCGACAGCGGTACCCGTGAACCAGGTCAATCTCACGCGGCGCATGCGCAGCGAAGAGCCGCGTGATGCCGCCGAACAGGCCGAGGAGTACCAGCGCTACGCGCATGCCGTGCTGCTCGCTGCAGCACCCATCGTCGAGGCACAAGAAAGCCGCTATCGCGCCCGCATCTATCGTGGTCTCGCGATCACGGTCTGAGTGCGTCGGCATGAAACTGCAGGTCGTCCCGGTCACTGCGTTCCAGCAAAACTGCTCCATCGTCTGGTGCGAGCAGACTCGTCGTGCCGCCGTCGTCGATCCGGGTGGTGATCTCGATCGGGTTCTCGCAGCGGTGGCGCAGCACGATTTGACGCTCGAAAAAATCCTCGTGACTCACGCGCATCTGGATCACGCAGCCGCAACGGCAGAACTTGCGCAGCGCCATCTACTGCCGATCGAGGGGCCCCATCAGGCCGATTCGTTCTGGATCGAACAGATGCCCGCGCAGGCCAAGATGTTCGGCTTTCCGCCGGCAGAGCGTTTCACTCCGGATCGCTGGCTCGTGCAGGGCGATCGAGTGGTCGTGGGCGAAGTGACGTTCGAGGTCTT
>RGYP01000323.1 GCA_010031985.1 Gammaproteobacteria bacterium | reverse complement strand
CTCGGATTTGGTCGAGATGCTGCGCTGGGTCGAGGATCGCGGCGGCATCGAAGATCCGGCCGTGCGCTTCTGGCGCAAGCACATCGGCAAGACGGGCGACCCGGATGTGGCGGCGTTTTCGCCGGCACGGGCCGCCGACAAGGTCACCGCCACGGTGTTGATGATGCACGGCGTCGACGACACGGTCGTGCCCTACGTTCAGACCGAGTACATGGAAACTGCCATGCGTCGCGCCAAGACGCCGCATGAGGTGTTCAAGCTCAAGTCTGAAGATCACTGGCTCTCGCGCAGCCCGAGCCGCATCGAGATGCTCGCGCAACTCGATCGCTTCCTCGATCAGCACATCGGCAGTCAGTACAAAGTGACGGTGGAAGAACAGGTGGCGCAGCGCTGATTGGGGTAATCACTGCGGAACAAGCTTGGCGGCTCAGCGATGAGCCCTGAGGGATCGAAATGGTCGGGACGCCGAGATTTGAACTCGGGACCCCTTGCACCCCATGCAAGTGCGCTACCAGGCTGCGCCACGTCCCGACCGAACCGACAGGAATGATACCCCGCCGCTGCCGGCGCGGCGAGTGAATCAGCGCCGAAGCAGGCGCAGCATGTCCTCGAGCTCCATCCGCATCTGGCGGACGATCTGCTGGCTTTGCGTGACGTCGCTGCGGGCCTCTTCGCCCTGCAACTTGTTGCGCGCGCCACCGATCGTGAAACCCTCTTCATAGAGCAAGCCACGGATCTGACGGATCACGATGACGTCTTGCCGCTGGTAGTAGCGACGATTGCCACGACGCTTGACCGGCTTCAACTGCGGGAACTCCTGTTCCCAATAACGCAAGACATGCGGCTTCACGCCGCACAGCTCGGCCACCTCACCGATGGCGAAATAACGTTTGCCCGGGATCGCCGGTAGTTCGTCGTTATTCTTGGCTTCCAACATACGCTTCGACTCGTGCCTTCAACTTTTGTCCGGGACGGAAAGTCACCACGCGCCGCGCGCTGATGGGAATCTCCTCACCCGTCTTGGGGTTGCGCCCAGGGCGCTGGTTTTTGTCACGCAGGTCGAAGTTGCCGAAGCCGGAGAGTTTGACTTGAGCGCCGGTCGAGAGCGCGGTGCGCAGCTCTTCGAAAAACAGATCAACCAGTTCACGCGCCTCGCGCTTGTTGAGGCCGAGCTGATCGAACAGCGCCTCTGCCA
The DNA here is from genome assembly GCA_010031985.1 of Gammaproteobacteria bacterium. GTDB lineage: Bacteria > Pseudomonadota > Gammaproteobacteria > Steroidobacterales > Steroidobacteraceae > UBA964. The sequence continues at coordinate 1,265 of RGYP01000323.1, read as the reverse complement.
TTTCTGCCTTGGTCAACGCCATGGATCCCGCCCCGACAGCTCTTGCTTTTGATTATTCCCGGAACTGCGCGCCGAGCCCCTCACCCAGCGACGCCCGCACTGCCGCGATGACGCGATCAGTGTCCTCGTCCGTGAGGGTGCGGTCTTTCTCCTGCAAAATCAAGCCTAAAGCCACGCTTTTTCTTCCCGATTCGATTCCCGGGCCACGGTAAACGTCGAACAACGAGAGTTGCTTCAAAAGACTTGACGCCGCGTGGGTGACTCGTTCACGAATCGCCTCGAAGCTCACGCTCTCGTCGACGACGAACGCGAGGTCGCGTCGTACCTGAGGAAAGCGCGACACTTCGACGAAGGGCGCGTAACTCACGGCGAACGCTGGCGCGATGTCGAGTTCGAACAAGGTCGGCGCCGCCACGAAGCCGAGCTCACGCACGAGCCGAGGATGCAGCTCGCCGATCCAGCCGACAGGTCTTCCGGCGCGCGAGATCTGCGCGCTGCGCCCCGGATGCAAGGCCGAATGGATCGCCGGCGCGAAAGTGAACGCGCCCGAATCGCCGCTCATCGACAACAGCGCCTCGACATCGGCACGCAGATCGTGGAAGTCACCGGCCTCGCGGCCGCTGCCCCATTGCTCGGGCCAACGCGTACCGAGCGAAATGGCGGCGATCCGATCGATCTCGGCCTCAGCGACCGGGAACACGACGCCGTGCTCGAAGAGTCGTACGCGCGTTTGCTGACGACGCTGGTTCTCGAGCGCGGCCTTGATCAAACCCGGCCACAGCGACAAACGCATCACCGCCAGATCGCTGGCGATCGGGTTGGCGAGTCGGTGCGAGGCGACGCCCGGGAACAGCGCTTCTTGCAGCGCCGGATCGACGAAGGCGAAATGCACGCCCTCGTAGTAGCCGCGTGCGGCGAGCAGGTCGAGCAGGCGCTGCTCTTCGAGACGCGCAGAGGGCTGCGGCAAAATTCTTTGAGCTGCGCGCGCCGGCTCGATCGGAATACGATCGTAGCCGACGAGTCTCGCCACCTCTTCGATGAGATCGCGTTCGATGGCGATATCGAAGCGATGCGAGGGCGGCAGCACCTCGATCACCGCCGGGTCGGCGGCGGTCGCATTGACCGTCATTCCTAGCCGAGTGAGCAGATCCTTGATCTCGGGGGTCGAGAGCTCGACACCCAGAAGTCGCGCGACTTGAGCGACTCGCAGCGTCACCGCCTTTCGCGACCGCAGCGCCGTCGCGACTTCCGTCGTCACCGTGGCA
>RGYP01000322.1 GCA_010031985.1 Gammaproteobacteria bacterium | reverse complement strand
GGATGGGTGAGCCACTCGCGAATTTTCGCAACGTGGTGCCCGCCATCCGTATTTTGCTCGATGATCTCGGTTTCGACATTTCGCGACGGCGGGTAACGCTCTCCACGTCCGGTCTCGTGCCGCTCATGTACAAGCTCGCCGAGGAGGTGAACTGCGCGCTCGCGGTTTCCTTGCATGCTCCCGACGACGCGCTGCGCAACGAACTCGTGCCCATCAATCGCAAACACCCGATCGCCGAGCTGCTCGAGGCCTGCTGGCATTACATCGACGAGCAGAACGGCCGCAGCGTCACGTTCGAATACGTGATGCTCGATGGCGTCAACGATCAGATCGAGCACGCCCGCGCGCTTGCGCGAATGTTCAAGGGTCGACCGGCCAAGCTCAATCTCATTCCGTTCAATCCCTTTCCGGGCACGAGCTATCGACGCTCGCCCATGCCCGTGATCACGGGCTTTCGTGACGAACTCGTACAGCGCGGCGTGCTCGCCACGATCCGTCGTACTCGTGGCGATGACATCGATGCGGCCTGCGGCCAACTCGCCGGACGCGTCAACGATCGCACCCGCATTCGTCTCGGCGAGAAACTCGCAGGAGCGATGGCTTCATGACCGCCGAGTTCGTACTCACGAGTCCGGGCGAAGAGTCGATCGGCCCGCGGCTGGCCCGTTTGCGCACCGAGCGCGGCATGACCACGGCCGCCGCCGCGGCCAAGCTGCATTGCGACGAGACCATCCTGCAAGCCCTCGAAAGCGAACGCTTCAACGACATCGGTGCGCGCGTTTTCGTGCAGGGTCATCTGCGTCGCTATGCCGAATTCTTGGGAGCGCCCGTCGACGAGATACTCGCCGAATGGTCGCGGCGCGGGGCGAGCTTTTCCGAACCCGATCTCACGCAAGTGCCGCGCGCACCTGCGCGTGCCGTCGATCCGCAAGCAGTCGGTCGCCGCGTGGGTTACGTGGCGGCCGCGGTGGTCATTACGGTCGCAGCGTGGTGGATTTTGCAGGGCGGTGGCGTTGCGAGGCCGCCCAAGGCTGCCGTCAAATCTTTGATCGCGACGCCGGTGGTCGAGACATCGGTGGTCGCGTCGCCTGCCGTAGCGCCGCCTGTTGTGGCACCCGCCGTCGTGGCGCCGGTCATCGTCGAGACACCGGTGGCCGCGCCGCCGGTGCGAGGCCAGCTCGCGCTCGCCTTGACGCCGCGTTCGGCCGAGTCTTGGGTCGAGGTCTACGACGCCGCTGGCAAGCGTGTTTTCTTTGACCTGGTGCGTCGTGGCAACCGGATCGCCGTGCAGGGCGCCGCGCCGCTGCGTGTGTTGCTCGGTCGTGCCGACGTCACGGCGATGGAGCTCGACGGTCGCGACGTCACCATTCCCTCGGAGTTCATGTACAACGGCACGGCGCATTTCACGATCGATCCCGAGGGCAAGCTCACGCGTGTGGTAAAGCCTGCGGCGAACACTTCCGCCGCGTCGACGCGCGCACCTTCCACGCCATGAGCAGCCAGGGCATACAACCCGTCAAGGGCATGAACGACGTGCTGCCCGGCGAGATTCATCGCTGGCAGTTCCTCGAGTCGACCGTGCGCGATCTGCTGCATGCGCACGGCTACGACGAGATGCGCGTGCCGGTGGTCGAGCACACCGATCTTTTCAAGCGCGCAATCGGCGAGTACACCGACGTCGTCGAAAAAGAAATGTACAGCTTCGAGGACAAGGGCGGCGAGCGGCTCACGCTGCGTCCCGAGGCGACGGCCGGCATCGTGCGCGCCATGATCTCGAACGGCTTGTTGCGCGGCGCGCGCCACAAGCTGTGGTGCGTGGGGCCCATGTTCCGCCACGAAAAACCGCAGAAGGGGCGCTTCCGCCAATTTCATCAGATCGACGTCGAGGCGGTCGGCTTCGCAGGCCCCGACATCGACGCCGAGTTGATCGCGTTGACCGCGGCGTTCTGGCGGCGTCTCGGCATCGGCCGCGTGCGCCTGCAGATCAATTCTTTGGGTACGGCCGAAGCGCGTCGCGATTATCGCGCGAAGCTCGCTGCCTATTTCCGCGATCACGAGGCTACGCTCGATGAGGACAGCCTGCGGCGTCTAGGGGGCAACCCGCTGCGTATCCTCGACAGCAAAAACCCTGAGATGCAGGCCGTGATTGCCGGTGCGCCGCTGCTGCCCGAGCATCTCGATGTCGAATCCAAAGCCCACTTCGCCGAACTCTGCGCGATGCTCGAGGCGCTCGGCATCCCCTATGAAATCAACCCGCGCCTGGTGCGGGGTCTCGACTATTACTCGCGTACCGTGTTCGAGTGGGTGACCGATGCGCTCGGTGCGCAAGATGCCGTGTGCTCGGGTGGTCGTTACGATGGCCTGATTTCCCAACTCGGCGGCGAAGTGACGCCTGCCATCGGTTTTGCGATGGGCGTGGAGCGGGTGGTGGCATTGATCGAGCAGGCCGGCACGGCGCCGGCGGCGGCTGTAGCCGATGTGTACCTTGT
>RGYP01000321.1 GCA_010031985.1 Gammaproteobacteria bacterium | reverse complement strand
GTGGAACTGCTGCCACCGCCGCCACCGCAGGCCGCAAGCACGGCGGTCACGGCTAGTACCAGAAGTTTGATGCCACCCTTGACCAGACTCGACGCGCTCATACGGCGAATGTAGGCCTCTGGTGGCTGAAAACCAAAGGTTCATGACAAAAATTAACCGAACCGTGATCAAGGTCCGGTTGGGCCCCGGGTCTTAGGAGAAGTGCTGCGCGGCGAGCAGATCGAGACGCTGTTCGAAATCGTGACCGGTGGGCAGCAACAGGCATCCGGCGGGCAGTTCGTCGGCCGCGACCATGCGAGCCGCCACGCCACCGATCCACACCTCGCACCGACCGCTCAGGTGGTCGGCCAGTTGGCGCAATTGTTCGAGGACCGGCACCTCGTTTTCAGGCATGACGAGCGACACCAGTACGGCACGAGCATCGACCTCGAGCGCGAAGCGGGCGATTTCTATGGGGGGCACGTCGACGCCCAAATAATGAGTGCGGAAACGGCGTGTCGCAGCGAGCCAGCTGCACATCAGGATGCCGAGTTCGTGGCGCTCGCCGGAGAGCGTGGCGAGTACCAGGCAAGGCCCGTTGTCGGAGCGCAGATAACCGCGCGAGACGCTGATGATGAGCCGACGTACGATGTCGGTGACCATGTGCTCTTGGGCGATGGAGACGTCACCCCGATGCCAGCGCTCGCCGACTTCGCGGACTAGCGGGACCAGCACGGTGTTCACCACCTCGTTGGGGGGCAGCAGCGCCACGGCCGAAGTCAGCACCTCTTCGACGCCCGAGGGGTCGGAGTGCTCGGTCGCGTCGATGGCGCGCTCGACGTAGGACTGGCCGCGGCTCGGGCCCGGTCGGGCCTGACCACCGGAATCGGCGACCAGCTTGGCGAGTTCGTCCTCGTCCAACCTCGCAAGGCGACTGATGGTATGACCGAGCTCGGTCGCGGTACGCAACAGGCGCAGCCGGGCGACGTCGGCCGCGGAGTACGTTCGCCGGCCGGCCGAATCTCGCTGGGGCGTCACCACCTCGTACCGGCGCTCCCAGGCACGCAGCGTTTCGACCGACAGGCCGGTCGCCTGCGCCACCGCCTTGATGGTGAATTGCCCAGCCGCCGATGTGGTTGCGAGCCTGTTCATGGTTTGTTCAGCTTCTGTCCAGCCATTGGTTGTACAAGATCTTGACAGAAAGGGGGTCGCCTGTCACTATCACGCCCGTCGAAAGGTTGCGTACGCAGGATCGCGGTACGCCTCAAGCCAAAACTTACGGAGTACTGACATGAATCGTATCAACGCCAAGGCCACCGTCGCTGCCGCCCTTCTGGGGCTCGCCGCCGTTGCCGCCCAAGCCAGCGGAACGGCCAACGTTCTCGATGTTGCCAAAGAGAAAGGCAACTTCACCACTCTCGCCAAGGCCATCGAGGTCGCCGGCCTGCAAGACGCTCTGAGCGGCAACGGTCCGGTGACGATCTTCGCGCCGACCGACGAAGCCTTCGCCAAGCTGCCGCCAGCCCAGCTCGAGGCGCTGCTGCGCCCCGAGAACAAGGACCAGCTGGTCAAGCTGCTCACCAACCACGTCGTCCCGGGCAAGGCTCTCGAGTCCGACGACATGAAGCGTACCCGCAGCGCCAAAACGGTCGCCGGCGAGGACGTGAAGTTCGAACTCGTCCGTGGTCGCCTGCGCGTCGATGGCGCCCGCGTGACCGGTGACTTCAACGCCACCAACGGCGTCGTGGTTGCCGTCGACAGCGTGCTGCTGCCGAACTAAAGCAACTCTTTCGATGGACACGGCGCCCCGTCCGGGGTGCCGTCCCGGACACGGAAGTCCGGATGTAGGGATACACCCGTCCAAGGATGTTCCGGGTGGAGCGGATCGCCAGGTCCGCTCCACCCCGGACGACTCCACTAGGTGAGCATGCCGTCACCCCCGACTCGGGTCGGCGGCGTCCGTGGTTAAGATTCCACGGTGTTCAGAACCACCACCGTAGGCAGCCTGCCCAAACCCGACTGGCTCGCCGAACCCGAAAAACTTTGGCCCACCTGGCGTCTCGAAGGCCAAGCCCTGCAAGACGGCAAGGAGCGTGCGGCGCTCGAGTGGCTGCGCGAGCAAGAAGCGGCCGGCATCGACGTGGTCGGCGACGGCGAGCAGTTCCGCATCCATTTCGTCCACGGCTTCCTCGAACAACTCGAGGGCATCGACTGGAATCGCAAGACGCGGATGGGCATCCGCAACAATCGCTACGAGGCCGACGTCCCCACGGTCACGGGGCCCCTCGCAAGACCCAAGGCCATCCACGCCGCCGACGCCGCGTACATGCGCGCCCAAACCACGCGCCGGCTCAAAGTCACGCTGCCCGGCCCGATGACCATTTGCGACACGCTTGCCGACGGCTACTACGGCCGTCGCGAAGACATGGCCATGCGCTTCGCCGAATTGCTGAACGCCGAAGCCAAAGAATTGGTTGCCGCCGGAGCGGATGTCATCCAGTTCGACGAGC
>RGYP01000033.1 GCA_010031985.1 Gammaproteobacteria bacterium | reverse complement strand
AGACGAGTCGTTTTGCGATGAACGCGAGTGCCGTGCAGATAGCGCTCACCGAGTTCACGCAGTTCTGCGGGCGTGAGTGCGGCCAGGGTCGAGGCATAACCCCCCTCCGGGTCGGCGGCTCGCGCGCGCAACTCGCGGGCGAGAGCGATGACATCGGGGAGTTCCGAGGTGCCCTCGACGGCCGAGTGGCTGGAGAGAATTTGCTCGAGCAGCGTCGAGCCCGCGCGCGGCATGCCGACGATGAAGATGGGATCGGCCGCCTCGTGGCCTGCCGCCGAGCGCTCGGCAAAGAATTCGCGGGTGAACACGCGCTTCAGGCGTTGCATGCGCTGAGCGTTGAGCTTCGCGTCGTAGGGTTGGCGCTCGCGCTGCAAGCGGTTGCCGCGCTCGTAATGCGCGAAGGACTCGCGGTAATCACCCGTATCTTCCATGGCTTTACCCATCGCAAAGTGCAGGTGCACGCGGTGCGAGGTCTCGAGGCTTGTGTTCTCGAGGTGCTGCCGCATGTGTTGCAGATCTTGGTCGGTGAAGCGGAAGGTCTTGAGATTGGCGAGGCTCCAGTAGGCTTCGCCCAGCGCGGGTTCGAGGGCGAGACAGTTGCGATAGGCGGTAACGCAGTCATCGCGCCGCCCGGCGGTTTTGAGCACGTGGCCGTAGCTCAGCCACACCTTGGCGTTACGCGGATACTCGCGCAGCAGTTTTGCGTAGATCTCGCTCGAGCGCTGCACGTCGCCGACGCGGCTCAACACCACGGCGTGCAGGTTGCGGTAGCTCGGGTTGCGGGGGTCCGCCCAAAGCAGTCGCTCGACTTCGGCCAAACACTCGGTGACCTTGTTGCGACGGTGCAGCAGGATGGCGTGGTTGTAGCGGGCAGCCGTGAAGTTCGGTGCGAGCTCGAGGCAACGAGTCAGCAGGCGCTCGGCGGCTTCCTCCTCGCCGCAGCGTACCGCCACTTCGGCGAGCATGCGGATCGCCGGCACATCGGTCGGTGCTCGTTTCAGATGACTTTTGAGCAGCGACTCGGCCCGCGGAATGTCGTTCTCCAGCATGGCGGTTGCTGCCGCCTGCAACTGGGGATGACCTGCGGCGCAACGCGTGTGTTCGAGGTAGGCGGCATCGGCCTCGGCGGTCTCGCCGATCGCCATCAACTGATCGGCGAGTGCGCGCCATGCTTCGGGATGGTTCGGTTGCTCGCGCAGCAACTCGCGCAGCTTTGCGATCGCGGCTTCGCCCATGGCGGGGAATCCTAACCTAAAAGCCCGTGGTCGAAGCCCGGCTCGCGAACCCAGCCGCGGGCGTTGCGCATTCGGCTCAGATGTTCGAGTCGGGCATCGAGGCCTTGCGACGCTCCATGAAGTCGAGCAGCGCTGCGTCGATCGCCGGGTCGAGCGGCGGCGCGACGTATTCTTCGAGCAGTTTTTTGTACTGACGGTTGGCGCGCTGCGCCATGTCGAGGGCGCCTTCGGCGTCCCATTGCTCGAAGCTGTTGTTGTCGGCGAGTGGTGAGCGGTAGAACGCCGTTTCGAAGTTGGCCTGCGTGTGTGCACAGCCGAGAAAATGCTTGCCCGGACCCACTTCGGCGATCGCATCCATGGCTTGCCCGTTCGGCGTCACGTCGACCCCCGCCAGCATGGTGTGGAACATGCCGGCCTGATCGACGTCCATCATGAATTTTTCATAGCCCATGGCGAGGCCGCCCTCGAGCCAGCCCGCGGTGTGCAGCACGAAGTTCACGCCTGCGAGACAGGTGGGCAGCATCGTCTGTGCCGACTCGTATGCTGCCTGGGCATCGGCAATCTTTGAAGCGCACAAGCCGCCGCCCGAACGGAACGGGACGCCGAGTCGACGCGCGAGCGCCGCCATCACGTAAAGCACGAGCGCGGGTTCCGGTGTGCCGAAGGTCGGCGCACCCGATTGCATCGACATGGACGAGGCAAAGCTGCCAAAGATCACGGGCGCGCCCGGATTGATCAGCTGCACGAGCGCCATGCCGGCGAGGGCTTCGGCCAGCGTCTGCGTCGCGGTGCCCGCCACCGTGACCGGTGCCATGGCGCCCGCGAGGATGAACGGCGTCACCAGATTGCCCTGATTCGCCTTGGCATAAACCTTGAGCGCGCCGAGCATGGTCGCGTCGTAGGTCATCGGCGAATTGACGTTGATCAGGCTGACGAGCACGGTATTGGGTTTGCCCGTCAGCGGATCGAGGTAGCGATCAGCGAAGGCGATCTTCGCCATCTCGACCGAGTCGGCCGCACGCTCCGGGGCGGTGACCGAGCCCATGAAGGCCTTGTCGCTGTACTTGACGTGGCTGTACAGCATGTCGAGGTGGCGCTTGTTGACCGGCAGATCGACCGGTTCGCAAATAGTGCCACCCGAGTGATGCAAAGAATTCGCCATGTAGGCGAGTTTGACGAAATTGCGGAAGTCCTCGATTCGCGCGTAGCGGCGTCCCTCGTCGAGATTGCGCACGAACGGCGAGCCATAGGCGGGTACGAACACCGTGGCGTCGCCGCCGATTCGCACGTCGCGGGCCGGATTTCGCGCCAGCTGCGTGAACTCGCGCGGCGCATTTTTTTGCACCAACTCGCGGCACATGCCGCGGGGCATGCGCACCCGCTCACCGTCGACGTGTGCGCCCGCCTTGCGCCAGATGTCGAGTACCTCGGGGTCTTCGCGAAAGTCGATACCGACCTCCTCGAGGATGCGGTCGGCGTTGTCCTCGATGGTGGCAAGACCCTCTTCGCCCAACACCTCGAAGCGCGGGATCTTGCGCACGATGTAGGGCGAGGAGACGGCGCCGCGCGCCGCGCGTGCGGCACGCTTGGCATCACGCGCGCTCTGGCGTCGGCCGCCCGAATTGGCTGTCGAGTTATCGCTCATGCTTGCAACTCACCATTCAAAAATTATGGGCAGCAGGGGTGGTGGGGGCGAATCCAGAAGCGGCGTCCACTTGCCCGCCCGCGTCAGTCTGATTTTGTTCCGGGTCCGGCGGCCTGTCATCTGCGGTGGGCCTCGTAGAGGGCGGCGATGTGGTCGGGACCGACGCCGCAGCAGCCGCCCAGGGCGTGCGCGCCAAGTGCGCGCCAGCCGCATGCTTGTTGTGCGTAGTCCTCGGGGGTTGCGACGCCAATGAATTGCCAGTTCGGTGCCGCGTAGCGGCCGCACTCGGGATAGACCGCAATGGGGCCGCTCCAATGATTTCGTAACAGGGCGAGAGCCTCGCTCGTGTCGTCGAGCGAAGTGTGCATGATGGCCATCGCGTCGGCCTGCAAAGCCGCGAGTCCTGCGGCGACGGCGGCGAGATCGGTGTCGGGCCGGCCGAACCCATGTAGCTGGCCGTCGAGCCCGCGCTCGACCGAAATCCCGATCCACACGGGCAGGCCGCAGGCGATCGCGGCCTCGCAGGCCCAGAGCGAGTAATCGAGATCGCGCATCATTTCCATGAGGATGAGCGCGCAGCCGCCCGCGCGCAGGCTCGCGGCCTTGCGGGCAAACAGGGCACGCGCCGTACCCTGGTTCCAGCTGCTCTCGGTTTGCGTGCGATCGGAGCCGGGTACCGTCGGCCGCATGGTCGACATGGACCCCGCGATCACGATTTCGCCGCCGGCCTTGGCACGCCGCTTCGTCGCCGCCTCGAGCGCCAAGGAAATTGCTATCGCATCGATCCGCTCCATGTCGTCGAGGCGGCCGAAATGATCGAGTAGCAGCGGACTGCTGGCAAAGGTGTTGGCGGTGATGATCTCGGCGCCGGCATCGAGATAGCTTTCGTGGACGGCGCGTACGGTCTGCGGATGGGTGAGATTCGCCTCGGCACACCAGAGCGCAGTGCTCATCGGTGCGCCTTGCCGCTGGATCTCGGTGCCCACGCCGCCGTCGAGCAATACGGCCTCGCCTTTGCGCAGGCGGGCGAGCAGGGCGGCGTAGGCGGAGCTACTCATGCGCGCATGCGCTGTCCCGAGGGATCGAAGGCCGGGCTTTCGAGTCGCACTGCGGCACGACGATCACCGATGAGCTCGACTTCGAAACCCGTGGTCGCCTTCGCCGATTCGCGATCGACGTAACCGAGAGCGAGCGACTTGCCTACCGAGTGGCCATAGGCCCCCGAGGTGACCCAGCCGACGACGCGGCCATCGAGCCAAATCGGCTCATCGGCGATCGCATCGCAATCTTTGGCGTCGATATCGAGGGTGATAAGTTTTCTTTGGCCGCCCGAGCTCTTCTCGGCGAGCGCTGCTGCGCGACCGACGAAATCGGCTTTCTTGAGATCGACGAACCGATCGAGGTTGGCTTCGAAGGGGCCGTAGATCGGCCGGTACTCGCGCGCCCAGCTGCCGAAACTTTTTTCCATGCGCATGGAGTTCAGCGCACGGCCGCCGAAGTGGCGCAGGCCGAGTGGTTTTCCGGCGGCGACCAGGCGTTCGTAGAGTTCGCGGTGGAACTCGCTCTTGACCCAGATCTCGTAGCCGAGATCGCCGGTGAAGGAGAGTCGGCCCACCAGGGCTGGCACCAGTCCGACATCCATCGCGCCAAAGGACATGAACGGAAACGCCTTGGTGCCAAGATCCTCGTCGACCAAAGATTGCAGGAGCTCCCGCGAGGCGGGCCCGGCGATGGAGAGCCCCAGCCATTCCATCGCGCAGGCGCGCACCTGGACCTTGAACCCTGCGAGGCGAGCTTCGAACCAGCGCTGATAAAAACGCTCTGCAGCATATGTGCCGACCAACAGGAAGCGCTCAGCGCCGAGACGGCACATGGTGAAATCGCCGATCAACTTGCCGTTTTCATTGAGCATCGGCGTCAGCGCCACGCGCCCGTTGGCCGGAACTTTGTTGGCCATGATCCGAGCGAGCCAGCGCTCGGCGTCGGGACCGGTGACTTCGAACTTGCCGTAATTCGAGATCTCGATCATGCCGACGGCATCGCGTACCGCGCGGCATTCGGCGGCAACGTGCTGATGGGCGTTGGAGCGACGGAAGGTCACGTCCTCGCGGGCATCGCTGCCCTTGGGCGCAAACCACAGCGCATGTTCGAGTCCACAGTAATCGCCCCAGACCGGATTCTCCGTCTGCAGCCGATCGTAAATCGGCGTGGTCTTGAGCGGCCGTGCAGCCGGCAGTTCTTCGTTCGGAAAACGAATGCGGAAACGCCGTGAGTAGTTCTCGCGAACTTTGACGTTCGTATAGCGACGGGTCGCCCATTCGCCGTAGCGCGCGACGTCCATGCCCCAGATGTCTGCGCCGGGGTCGCCATCCACCATCCAGTGCGCGAGCGCGAGACCGACGCCGCCGCCCTGACTGAAGCCTGCCATGACACCGCAAGCCACCCAAAAATTTCGCAGTCCCGGAACCGGGCCGACGAGCGGGTTGCCATCGGGTGCGAAAGTGAAGGGGCCGTTGACGATCTTGCGGATACCGACTTCGCCGAGTCGCGGGAAATGTTTGAAGCCGACTTCGAGACTGGGTGCGATGCGCTCGAGGTCGTTGGGCAGCAGGTCCTGTCCGAAATCCCAAGGCGTGGTGCGCGTCGACCAGGGTACGCCCGCGCGCTCGTAGGTGCCGAGCAACACGCCACCGCGCTCCTGGCGCATGTAGATTTCACCTTCGAAGTCGATGACATGCAGCAGCTCGGGCTGGCCGGCGAGCTCTGGCAGATCGTCGGTGATGATGTATTGGTGCTCCATCGCCAGGATCGGCAACTCGAGGCCGACCATGCGCCCGACCTCGCGCGCCCAAAGTCCGCCGGCGTTGACGACGTGCTCGGCATGCACGTTACCGTGCTCGGTGATCACGTCCCAACTGCCGTCGGCGCGCTGTTTGAGATCGACCACGCGATTCTGGCGAACGATTTCGGCGCCGCCGATTTGCGCGGACTTGGCGTAGGCGTGGGTGACGCCATACGGATCGACGTGACCTTCGATGGGGTCGTAGATCGCACCGACGAAATGTTTCTCGTCGAGCAGCGGAAAGCGCTTTTTGGTTTCGGTCATGTCGATCAGTTCGAGATCCATGCCGAGATAGCGCCCGCGCGCCACGGTCATCTTCAGCCAGTCGAGCCGCTCCGGCGTGCCGGCGAGCATCAGTCCGCCCGTGATGTGCAGACCGCAGGACTGACCCGAGATCTGCTCGAGCTCGCGGTACAGATTGATGGTGTACTGCTGCAACTTCGCGACGTTCGGGTCGCCGTTGACGGTGTGCATGCCGCCTGCGGCGTGCCAGGTCGAACCCGAGGTGAGTTCGGCTCGTTCGATCAGCATGACGTCGCGCCAGCCGGCCTTGGTCAGGTGATAAAGCACGCTGACGCCGACCACGCCACCGCCGATCACGACTACTTTTGCCTGATTTTTCATGACTTGAGGTTCCGCTGTTTTGTTTGCTGCGATCAGCTGACGGGAGGGGCGCCGCCTTCGGCGGTGCGCCGCGCGACGAAATCGTTGAGCGCTTCGACGATCGCGGGATCGCGGGGTGGCGGCTGGTAGGCATCGACCGTTTGACGCCAGATTTCCGCGGCGCGCTCGGTCGCCGTCTTGGCGCCCGCCGCCTGCCACTGACCGAAGTTCTGCCAATCCGAGACCAGCGGTGCGTAGAAGGCATTGCGATAGCGCGCCATGGTGTGTGCACACCCAAAGAAATGACCGCCGGCGCCCACTTCGGCGATCGCATCGAGTGCGATGTCTTCGGTGCCCGCCCCGACGGGCTGGAACACCTCGGCGAACATCTGCAGCATCTCGATGTCGAGAATGAATTTTTCGTAGGAGGTGGTCAGACCTCCTTCGAGCCAGCCGGCCGCATGCAGGATGTAATTGCAGCCGCCCAGCAGTGCACCCCAGAGACTCATTTCCGATTCGTAGGCCGACTGGGCATCGGGACAATTGGAGGCGGTCGCGTTCGAAGAGCGCCACGGCAAACCGATATGGCGTGCGAGCTGTCCTGCGCCGAAGGCGGCTTTGACGTATTCGGGGGTGCCGAACGCCGGCGAACCCGACTTCATGTCGACGTTCGAGGTGAAGCTGCCGTAAATGATGGGTGCGCCAGGGCGAATGATTTGCGCCAGCGCGAGACCCGCGAGGGCTTCGGCGTGCGCGAGAGTCAGCGCACCTGCAATCGTCACCGGTGCCATGGCGCCGGCGAGCGTGAACGGCGTGATGATCAGCACCTGACCCGCGGCGGCGTAGTCCATGATGCCGTTGGCCATCGGGATGTCGAGCTGCAAGGGTGAATTGGTGTTGATGATCGTCGTGACGCAGGGCCGCGATTGGAATTCTTCGACCGAGAGTCCGTACGCAATACGGATCATCTCGAAGTTGTCGACGGTCTGTCCGGGTCCGCGCGCATAGACCTTGGGAATCTTGTCCGACATCAGCAGCATGGCGCGCGTGGTTTCGAGATGCCGGAACTGCACCGGGATATCTTGCGGCTCGACGAGTCCGCCCGGTAGGCCTCACGGGCCTCGGGCAGCAGCACCCGCATGCCCTGATTTTCGAGTAGCGTCAGCGCGCTGGCGTGAATGGCGGCTACTTGGTCGTCCGAGAATACTTTGAGCGGTTCGAACGGATTGACGAGGTGCCGGTAGCGCGCCTGGCGCGCCGGAGCTTCGACGCTCTGTGCGGCACCGCGCCTGCGCCCGCGTCGATCGGCGGCCGGTGCCGCAGCGGTGGATCCCGGGTCTGCCTCAGTCATGGTTTGCATTGCTCCGTGTGCGGGTCTTGCGTCGCAGCGATTCCCAGCCGATGTCCGCCGTCCAGCCGCCATCGACCGGCAAGCTGACGCCGTTGATGAACCCGCTGCGTTCATCGGCGAGAAACACGATCGCGGCGGCAATGTCTTCGGGCTTCGCGAAGCGCGCCATCGGCACGCGATCGACGATGTCGGCGTCGGTGTAATTGCCCGAGCCCTGATCGGCTTCATCCATCTCGGTTTTGATCCAGCCCGGGCAGACCGCATTGACGCGCACGCCCCGACCACCCCATTCGGCGGCGAGCGTGCGGGTGAGGCCGATCAGACCGTGCTTCGACGTGTTGTACGCGCTGCGATGCGCGACGGCGCGCAGGCCGGCGACCGAGGCCACGTTGACGATGCTGCCGCGCCCGCGCTGCAACATCTGTTTGCCAAATTCGCGACAGAGTAAAAAAGGTCCGAGCAGGTTGACGTCCATGACGCGCCGCCATTGCGCCGCGGTCAAATCTTCGGCAGGGATGATCTGGCTGATCCCGGCGTTGTTGACGAGCACGTCGGCACCGCCAAAATTTTCACGCAGGCGTGCGGCCGCCGCAGTCACGAAAGTTTCGTCGGCGACATCACCCGAGAGGCCGATCGCGCGCTGGCCCGCGCTCTGCAGTTGCTGCAATACGGAATCGAGCGGTTGCAGATCGAGCAGCAGCAGGTCGTAGCCGGCTGCTGCGAGTTGGTGCGCAGTCACACGGCCGAGACCCTGTGCTGCGCCGGTGACGACGGCGACGCGTTTTGCCGATGCGCTCAAGTTGTGCTGCTCCTCGTGGATTCTGCCCCGCGCCGGATTATGACCACGACGCGAGGTCGCTCCAAGTCAAGCTGCGCGCCGCAATCTTGCAAGCGAGCGTCGCATTCCACCGTGGTCGTGGTGGTGCGGCGTTCGCGTGGTCGGCTAGCATCCGCCGCCAAGATGAAAATCACCCAGCTCGAAACCTACGCCAACGAGTTCGTCTGCTTCGTGAAGGTCACGTCGGATGCCGGCGCCATCGGCTGGGGTCAGACGTCGACCTACAACGCCGACATCACGGCCACCGTGTTCCACCGGCAGGTGGTGCCTTGGGTGCTCGGTCGCGAGGCCCAGGACATTCAGGCCTTGATCGATCGCGTCGAGGAGAAAGAGCACAAGTTCCCAGGCAGCTATCGCTGCCGCGCACTCGCGGGCCTCGATACCGCGCTCTGGGATCTGCACGGGCGCGTGGCGGGCAAGCCCGTGGTCGAGTTGCTCGGTGGCAAGCCCGGGCGCCTGCGGGCCTATGCGTCGTCGATGAAGCGAGACATCACGCCCCGCGAGGAGGCCGAGCGCCTCGTGCGCCTGCGCGATGAGTTCGGTTTCACGGCCTTCAAATGGCGCGTGGCTGCCGAGTGTGGTCGCGACGTCGACGAGTGGCCGGGTCGTACCGAGGAGATCGTGCCCACGGTGTCGCGCGCCTTGGGGCCGGGAATCGACAAGCTGGTCGATGCGAACAGCGGCTACTCGCCGCGACGCGCCATCGAGGTCGGGCAGTTGCTCGAAGCCGAAGGAATCGGTCACTACGAAGAGCCGTGTCCCTACTGGCATCTCGAGCAGACGCGGCAAGTGACTGCAGCCTTGTCACTCGACGTCACGGGCGGTGAGCAGGATTTCGATCTTGCGACCTGGCAACGCATGATCGACATGCGCGCGGTGGATATCGTGCAGCCCGACGTCATGTACATGGGCGGTCTGACGCGCACGCTGACGGTGGCGCGCATGGCAGCGGCCGCCGGTCTGCCAGTGACGCCGCACAGCGCCAATCTTTCTTTGGTGACGATGTGCACCATGCATCTGCTCGGAGCGATCCCGAACGCCGGGAAATATCTCGAGCTGTCGATCGAGGGCGCAGATTACTACCCTTGGCAGCAGGAGCTTTTTCTCGGCGACCCGTATCGGGTCATCGACGGGCACGTGCAGATTCCCGCCGAGCCCGGTTGGGGCGTAGAGGTCAACCCGCAGTGGCTGGCTCGCGCCGAATATCGCTGCGCAAAACTTTGAAGAGGAGCACGCAAGTGAAGTACGGATACATTGGTCTTGGCAATCTCGGCAAGCATCTTGCGGCAAGTCTGCGTCGCGCGGGTTTCACGGTCGTCGTCAACGATCTGCATCGCGAGGCTGCGCAGTCGCTGCTCGATGCCGGCTGCATTTGGGCCGATTCGCCACGCGCGCTCGCCGAGCAGGTGGACTGCGTGATCACTTGTTTGCCGTCACCCGCAGCCTCCAACGCGGTGCTGACCGGGCCGGACGGTGTGCTGCAGGGGTTGCGCAAAGGCGGCACCTGGATCGAGATGAGCACCACCGACGAGCGCGAGATCAAGCGCGTGGCGGCAATCGCCGCAGAGCGCGGCGTCTCGACGCTCGAGTGTCCGGTGACGGGCGGCGTGCATCTGGCGGCAGCCGGCAAAATCACGGTCTTGGTGGGCGGCGAGCAGGTCGTGTTCGAGAGCCACCGCGCCGCGCTGCAGGCGATGGGCGGGCAGATTTTCTACATGGGCGAGCTCGGCAAGGCGAGCGTGATCAAGGTCATCACCAACATGCTGGCGTTCATTCATCTGGTGGCGGCCGGCGAGGCGCTGATGCTGGCCAAGCGCGGCGGGCTCGATCTCGCGCAGGCGTTTCATGCGATCAAGGCGAGCTCGGGTACGAGCTTCGTTCACGAAACCGAAAGCCAGCTCGTTCTCAACGGCAGCTACAACATCAATTTCACCATGGATCTGGCCTGCAAAGATCTCGGCTTCGCCTACGAGTACGGCCGCAAGTTCGGCGTACCGCTGGAGCTCGCCGGATTGACCGAGCAAATTTTTCGGCGCGGCCGCTCGCAGTACGGCGGTGAAGCGCAGTCGACGCAGATCGTGAAGCTGCTCGAGGACGCGCTCGGGACCGATTTGCGGGCACCCGGGTTCCCCGACGAACTCAAGTAATCGCGCTGCCGGTTGAGCGCGCTGCCGCTGAATCGGCGCGGCGCGGTCAGCGCGGCGCGAACAACTCGGCGAGCTTGCCGATCATGGCGGGGCCCAAATCCTCGACGCTGCCGATCGCCATGGCGCGCGAGTAGTAGTCGCCCACCTCGTGTCCGATACCCACGGCCGCGAGTTCCACCGGCGAGCGCTCCTCGATCCATTTGATCACCTGACGCAGGTGCTGGTCGAGGTAGCCGCCCGGGTTCACCGACAAGGTGGTTTGTTCGAGCGGCACGCCGTCGGAGATCACC
>RGYP01000320.1 GCA_010031985.1 Gammaproteobacteria bacterium | reverse complement strand
CCATCGCCGCGGCGATGGCCACGCTTTCTGCCGCAGGCACACCCGCCGCCGAAAATTGCGGCGCAAAAGCCAGCGCTGTCGCCGGACCGCCCGCAAGCGCGGTCGAACTCATCAACACACCGAGCAATGGATGTTCGCCAAATGCGACCGCGACGCCGATACCGATGAGGCTCTGTACCACCGCGAAGGCGCTGGCGAGCAACAAAAATAGCAGCGCCTGACCGCTGCCCGCTCGCAGCAAAGAAAAGCTCGCACTGAGACCGATCGAGGTGAAAAACGCCGTGTTGAGCGCCGTCTGCAGGCTGGTGTCGAAACTGATGACGAGCACGTCCATGACCCGGGCCAGGGTCACGAGCAGAGCGACCAGCAAGCCGCCGACGACCGCCGCCGGAACGTTGTACCGCTTGAGCGGTGCCACGCGCCGTACGATGGCGAATCCGGCGAAAAGCGCGAGTCCGCCCGCGGCGAGGGTTTCGATCAAGCTGAGTTCGAGCATGGTGAGGCTACCCTAGCATGCGTCAGGCGACATCGGCGGGGCGCGGCGCGTCACCTTGGAAAAGTGCCCCAGGCATTGCGTGTCTCGAAATCGGAACAGCGCCTCGCGGTGTTGAGTAACACTTCGGTCGAGGCGTAAGGCTTGTCCCGCACGAGCGCATCGATGCTGGCCTCGATCCGTTCGTTGATCCGCATTTTTTCCGCGCCCTCTGTCAGATCACCGACCAGACGCTGCTCGATCATGCGGCGCGCGGGTTCGAGCGCTGCCGCAATGCCCGTGGATTGGGAATTGATAACGCCACCGCCGTATTTTTCCTGCGTCAGCAAGATCGCCTTGTAACAGGCGATCAGAACTTCGATGCGGCGCTCGCCGAATTGCAGGGTCGGCTTGCGAGCGTCGAACTCCTCCGCCGACTTCGTCGGCGCTGGCTCGCGAGTGCAGCCCGCTACGAGACCGAAGATCGCAACACAGAATGTCCCAAGACCGACTGCCGCCACGAGCGACGCGGCCGCGGTCGCGCGCTGCGTCGATTTCATTGACTGAGCGCCACTTGCAAACCGCCATCCTGCGGAGCCACGAGATATGAAATTTTGGCATCGACGTACTGACCCCCGTCGTAGTCGATGTCGAAGCGGACGGCGGCGCGACAGGAAATGGTCACGATGGTATCCGCGGCAAATTTGGTTTCGATGCTCGAGGCAGAGGCCTTCACGGCGGCTTGCGCCCAGTCCTTGCAGGCCGTGGCGCAGCTCGGTGCATCACCGTTGACTTGCGTCGGACACGACGCGGCAAGCTGCGGTATTTTTTTGTACAGACTGTCTGCACATTGCGAGGCGAGATCGGCGACGACCCCCTTGCTGGCAAGGCCCAGCATTTTCTCGACGGCTGTTTTGTCATCGCAAGTGGGCTTCTGGCTACACCCAGCCAAGCATGCGATCAGCATCAACGCCAAGGCGGCTGATTTGAATGACGACTTCGACGTTTCATCGTTCATCACGACTCCTCCGACATCCACCTCAGTTCACCCTACCTGCTTCAACCCAGTGAAAGCGCTTGGGCGTGATTTTCCAGGGCAGGTATCGCCGTGGCACGCGCGCCGGCAAAAGCCCACCCGTGCCGTGATCGATCCAAACCCCCGCATACCCCATCTGTTGCAAGCGTACTGAATCGAGCGGCGCTTCGCTGCTGAAACCCTGTTGATCGGGGAAATCCCGACCGTCGGTCACACCGTCGATGACGGTGGAGAAGCGGTCATGGAAGCTGGCCCATGGGTGACCCTCGAGCATCGAAGGCAGAGCCGCCAGCCACTCTTCGTAATCGGCTCGCTCCAATCCCAATTGTCCGAGGACGTTGCAGAACAGCACCGGCGTACCGCGGCGCGCGCGCAGCAAGGGTGGTAACGCGCTGACGAAGTCCCCGAAAATCCATTCTGCGGACGATCCGGCGCGGCGCAGCGCCGAGCCGTGACGCAGCCTGAAAAAAAACGGCGCCGATCTATCGAGTTCGATCATCGTCAGCCGACTGAACTGCGCGAGGAAACGAGAGGGCAGAAACCAGCCGGCACTCGAGCCGACCAGAATCAGACGGCTGCCGGCGGGTCGCCAAGCACCGAGAAATTCGGCAATCTCGTTCCTGAACGGCTGATGCAGTCGCCACCGACGCAAAACGCGGGCGTGCCACTGCAGTCCGCCCGTTCTGCGGAAAACGCCGGGAACGGGGTCGTCCGCCTTGCCCTGAGTCGTCGGATCCATGTTCGGTCGACTATGTTTGCTTTATTGGAGGAGAGCAATATGTATCCGATTCCCGCTACCCGTGGTGGGCTCAAAGCCCTCGCCGCCGTGAGCCTCTTCATGCTGTCCGCATGTGCCGCCACCACCGGACTCGCCAAAACGAAAGCCGCGTCAGCGGGCGCCGCAGGCGCGACCTCGTCCACCTGCGCCATGGCCACCGAGGAGGACGTTGCCGACCTCTTCCGCAAATGGAATCTCAGTCTCGCCACGCTCGACTCGTCGAAGGTGGC
>RGYP01000319.1 GCA_010031985.1 Gammaproteobacteria bacterium | reverse complement strand
CGCAGTGTTAGGTGCCATCAGTGCCGTACGCCGAGCCGTGCGACTCGCACCGGCCGTGGCTTTGTCGCCACCCGCACCGACCGAGTTCCGCCGTTTGGGGGAACATCTCGAGCGGCGCTTGCGGGCGCTCGATGCCCGCTCGCGCATGCTGGCGCGGCGAATCCTGCGTTTTCCGCGTCGCTCGGCGACCACGGTGGGCGGCATTTCATTGGCGCTGGCGCTGCTCATCATGTCGGAGCATTTCCCGATCGCCATCGACCGCATCATCGACATCAATTTCGGCATCACACAGCGCATGGACGTGACATTGACGTTCGCCGAACGTGAACACGAGCGCGTGCTGCGCGAGGTTGCGCGCCTCCCGGGGGTGCAACAGGTCGAACCCTTGCGTACTGCCGAGGTCATTCTCTCGCACGGGGTACGTCGCGAGCGTGAGGCCGTGCTCGGCATTCCCCGCGCAGCGCTGCTCAATCGCGTGGTCAGCGTCGATCTGCAGGTGATCGAGCCCGGCACCACCGGACTCACGCTCTCGGGCGGTCTCGCACGCAAGCTGGGCGTGCGGGTGGGAGATCGCTTGCGTCTCGAGGCCACCGACGGCCGACGGATCACGACCGAAGTGACCGTCGTGGGCATCGTGCAGCCGTTTCTGGGTTCGGCAGCCTACATGGAGCGCGAGGCACTCGGGGCCCTCTTGCGCGAACCGGCACGAGTCGATTCTGCCTATCTGCTCATCGACGCCGCGCAACGTGATCGGCTGAGTGCACTCCTCAAAGAAATACCTGCCGTGGTCGGGGTCACCTTCATCGACAACGCCGAACGCTCGCTGCGGCAGCTCTTCGAGCAGGGCGCAGGGTTTTTCTCCTACATGTTCTTGATGTTTTCTTTGGTCATGGCCGCAGGCGTGGCCTTCTCGGCGGCGCGGGTCACGCTCGGCGAACAGGAGCGCGATCTCGCGACGCTGCGCGTGCTCGGCTTCAGTCGTTACGAGGCCTCCTGGGTCCTGCTCGGCGAGCTCGTGATGCTGCTTGCCGTGGCGCTGCCGCTAGGGCTGGCGCTCGGGGCGGCGCTGTCGCGCTGGATGATGGAGCAGTTCGAAACCGAGTTGTTTTCGTTTCCGTTCGTGTTCGACGTGCCCACCTATGCCCGCGCTGCGCTCTACGTGACCGCCGCGGTGTTCGTGGCGGCGCTCTGGGTGCGTCGCGACGTCGATCGACTCGACCTCGTTGCCGTGTTGAAATCGCGCGAATGACCGCGCACTCTTTTTTGGGCGTTCTGCGTTCGCGCTGGTATTACCTCGCAGGTGGCGGCGTGGTGCTCGCGCTTCTCGTCGTTGCCTTGCTGCCGCCCGCGATCGAAGTCGAGATCGCGGTGGTCGATCGCGGCGATGTGCGCGCCACCATCGTCGACGAAGGCCGAACGCGCATGCGCGAGGTCTACGTGGTGAGTGCGCCGGTCACCGGTCGCTTGCTGCGCGTGGCGGTGGAACCGGGCGATCTCGTCGAGCGCAACGACGGCCTCGCGCGCATGACGCGAGGGGTGACGGGTTTTCTCGATCCGCGTAGCGACTCCGAAGCCCGAGCCGTCGTCGGCGCGGCCGAGGCACGCCTGCGCGCGGCCACGGCGGAGCGAGAACTCGCCGACCTCGAAGACGCCCGCATGCAAAAACTCGCGACGGCGCGACTCATTGCCGAGGCTACGCGGGACACGGCGGCGGCGCGGCGGCGGGCGGCGATTGCCAGCGAGGCCGCTGCCGTTGCCGAACTGCGTCGAGCACGCAGTGCCTTGCTCGCTGCAGGGCTTGATGAAGGGCTCGATGACGGGCGCAAGGCCTCGACGACGCAGATCACTTTGCGTGCGCCGGTCGCAGGCACGGTGCTCGCCGTGCCGCAAAAGAGCGAGGCCAGCGTGGCCGCCGGGACACCCGTGGTCGTCCTTGGCGATCCGACGCGCATCGACGTGGTCGCCGAATTTCTCTCCCAAGATGCCGTGCGAGTGCAGCCCGGCGATCGCGCATTCATCGAAAACTGGGGTGAGCGCGAGCTCGGCCGCGGGCCGGTGAACGCGCGCGTCGAACGCGTGGAGCCGGTCGCGCGAACCAAGGTGTCGGCGCTCGGGATCGAAGAGCAGCGCTCCCGTATCGTCTTCGAACTGATCGAGCCTGTCCCCGCGCCGCTGCGCGCGCACGATTACCGCGTGGACGCTCGGATCGTCACCACCGAGGCCGACGCTGCGGTGCGCGTGCCGCTCGGCGCACTATGGCGCCAGGGGGAGGCATGGCGCGTGTTCGTCGTCGAGCAAGGCCGCGCCCGTCTCCGTGCCGTGACCCTTGGCCCGCAGGACGATAACTACCGAGCCATTACCGAGGGGCTCGAGCAGGGCGAGCGGGTCGTGGTCTTTCCGACTGCAGCCGTGACCGATGGCATCCGGGTGCGCGAAATCCCACGCTGAAACCCACTTCTAAAGCGTCGGTTCAACTTGACTGTCAAGCCTCCCATACATATCCTCCCCCGCGGGGAAACA